>NC_009706.1:914911-1219882 GCF_000016505.1 Clostridium kluyveri DSM 555 | reverse complement strand
ATAAAGTAAGAGAAGTCATGTTAAAAACCAGATATAGAAGTTATCCCGTAGTAGACTCTGAAAATAAGGTCATAGGAAATATTTCCAGATATCATTTAATCTCGCAGAACAAAAAAAGAGTAATACTTGTGGATCATAATGAAAAAGCTCAATCTGTCCAGGGACTGGAGGATGCAGAAATTCTAGAAATACTGGATCACCATAAAATAGGTGATGTAAAGACTGGTTCTCCTATATACTTTAGAAATGAACCTGTAGGATCTACAGGAACTATAGTAGCCTCAAGGTTTTTTGAAAACGGAATAAGGCCTTCTCAAAAAACCGCCGGACTTCTCTGTGCTGCTATAATTTCAGATACTTTATTATTTAAATCTCCAACTTCTACGGATTTAGATAAAATGATGTTAAAAAGGCTATCTGCTATAGCTGGCATAAATCCTGAAGCTTTTGCAAAAGAAATGTTCAAAGCTTCTTCTTCTCTTAAGGGAAAAACTCCACAAGAAATATTAAATGAAGATTTTAAAACTTTTAATATTTCTGATGTTAAAGTAGGAGTTGGTCAGGTTCAAATTATGGATGCTGAAGAATTCAAGTGCATAAGGCAGGATGTATTGGATTTTATGGAATTAAAATCTTCTGAAGAAGAATTCGGACTTATAATACTTATGGTAACGGATCTATTAAGGGAAGGTTCTGAACTCATAGCTGCAGGTACACAAAAAGATATTGTATCCAAGGCTTTTGGAGTGAATTTAATAGATAATGGAGCTTATGTACCTGGTATTTTATCAAGAAAAAAACAAGTTATACCACCTCTTACTGCCGCAATGTCTTCTTAAAAAACCAAATATATAAAACTTGCAGGTTATTAATAATAACCTGCATTATGCTTTAATCCTGTTTTACACCTTTTTTCATATGTTCTCTCATTATTTGAAATAGTCCTCTTATTATCTTTTCCCTGCTTAATCTATCTAGGTTTATAAAAGATACTCCACATATTAATTTTTTATTTTCCCTATTCTCATGAATTCTAACCAGTTTTCCCTTTACATCTAATCTATTATTTTCAAGGGGAAGTGTTATCATAATTTTATCTCCCAGTTTTAATTTATCTTTTAAACTGGCATCTACAATCATTTTCATTCCTCCACCGCTCATATCCAAAGAACATGCTTTAAATACCTCTACTTGATCATTTAAATTATTTAAACTTTTTTCCACAGGAATTAATGCACACAATATATCTACTATCAAAGGCACTCTTACAAAATTTCTTCTTTGAAAAAGTTCCATTTTTTCTGGTTTTCTAAGCATTATTATAAGTATTTTCTCTATTTTACGCCCAATAACCACCGTAAAAAATTTATATATATTTTTCCCTTCGTAGTATATTCCCTCCACTTTATCTCCCTTTCGAAGAGACATATACTTATGATTACATATAGGAACACTTATGCCTATATAATCTTCCGATACATCCTGAATATTACTTTTATATATTTCTCCGCCATCATCTATTTCAATTCTATTATTAATCACAAACTCAACCTTGCATTTCATATTACCTCTTCTCCTTACAAAAATTATAAAAGAACATTAAAAATTTTTCTAATAAGCTATTTATTATTATATCATTGTAATTTAACTGTTTGTATATATTTATATGTATTTGTTTATTATTTTTTAATTTATTATCAAGCAATTTTTAGTTTAAAATATATAAAGGACCTGAAAAAGTATGCTTTTTCAGGTCCTTTATATATTTAATCTCGTATATCTGACATATCTACAGTTCTCATCTTTACATCACAATTTTCATCATATGGTAATACATTCTCTTCTAAGTACTCTAAATCATCTGCTTCATCCTCTTTTTCCAATTTATCCTCTTTAATACTTTCTTCTCTTAAATCTTCTTCCTCATTTAAATCCTGCCTGTAATAAGGCATGGAATATCCCTCATAATAAGGATATATTGGTGGGGGCATTTGAGGCATGTAATTCGCCGGATACATATATCTCATATATGGATTTACACCACCCATAAAAACAGGATACATTTTACAAAAAGCAGGTTCATAATAATAAGGCATATCTATAGGGTATTGATAATCATCCTCCATGTCATCGTACATATAATCATTTTCGTCCATATATTCATCCGGCTCCATATCTGGCCACCTGTACATAATATAACTCCTCCTGAAAATATTACATCTATACATTATATGTTTATATAATACATATGTTTACATAAAATTATCTTTTCATATTATTTATAAGTCCCCACATCTCATCAGCGGTGGTAAGCCCTTTTGCCCCCAAGGCAAAAGCTCTTTGAGCCAATATCATATCTGTAATCTCCCTACCCAAATCAACATTGGATTGCTCTAAATACCCCTGAAGTATATTTGCATCTTGATTTTCAGTGACTTGAACATTCTCTGCAGGCAAATATAGATTATCGCCAATGGATAACATAGAATCCTGCCCTACTGCATTATATACATTTATCTTTCCATACAATACACTATTATCATCTACATTCACATATATTTGTCCCTTTTTATCTACTGTAAAATTATCATTATTAAGTAAAACCCCTGAATTTATCAAGTTAACTCCTTCTTCTGTAAGATTTACCTCCAACCTGTTTCCATCTGGATCCACTAGTTCTCCCATTGAATTCACATTAAAATTTCCTGCTCTTTCATAGCCTTGAGTACCGTTTTGAAGAGTCACTCTAAAAAATCCTTCTCCGTCTATTGCCATATTTGCTTTTAACCCTGTTTCCTGAAGACTGCCCTGTAAAGTATCTCTAAGCCAGTTTGTAGTTCTAACTCCCGTACCGTTAATAGTGTTTTGCCCTTCATCATTGACCGGATATCCATTCCTATCTAAAGTTTCATATACCAGATCCTGAAAATTTACAACCTCTCTTTTATAGCCAACAGTCTCTGCATTTGCCATATTGTTAGATATACTATTGAGTTTTTCCTGTTCGGCATTCATGGCACTTGCACTGTTCCATATAGCTCTAAGCATGAAAATCCCTCCTAAAGTAATTCTTATATACTCTATACTTTTCCCGCTTCATTTATTAATTTATCCAAAGTTCCATCTATTGACTGAACTACCTTTTGATCTGTTTCAAAAGTCCTCATAGTGGTTATTAAATCAGACATTGTATTTACTAAATTTATATTGGATTTTTCCAGTGATTTTTGTCTTACTACTGTATTTATCTCTGCTGCATTTTCTCCAGTATATAAATTATCTCCAACTTTGGTTAAATCATTATAGTCATTAAAATCTACCGTATATATTTTATACCTTTCATTTCCATCTATACTTATATTTCCATAAGCATCTGAAGTTATATCTCCATTACCTACATTTATGGCACCCAGTGCTCCTGTCTGATTATCTCTTCCTATAACTGTATTTCCAGAATCATCTACCAGTATTCCCTGTGTATTTACATGAAAATGTCCGTCTCTTGTGTAAAACTCATTTCCGTCCTCTCTCCGAACTGTAAAAAATCCTCTACCATCAATAGCAAAATCTGTAGATATATCAGTGGACTCTATGGTACCTTGAGTAAATCCTGTATCCACTGAATCTATTTTACTTCCTAGTGTCATAGATCCTATTACATTTCTTACATTTTTTCCATTTACTACTTTATCATAATTCTGTATAAGTACTTCATTAAATGGGGTACTTTTTAAGTCGTCCTGTTTAAATCCAACAGTATTTACATTAGCTAAATTATTTGTTATTACATCCTGCTTTGCCTCTTGAACTATCATACCAGATACAGCTGTATAAAAGCTTCTAATCATTTATTTTCCTCCCCACTATTGATGACCTTCACTTCATCTGGATATTTCATTCCCATAGAACGGGCCTTATCCTCAATTTGACTTTTACTCATTTCATATTGAATTTTTACGCCACTCATAACAAATGTAGTTATTAGAATACCTATGCCTATGCCTATTAATATTTTTCTATCGCTAAAAAAATCAAAAATTAATTTTATTCTGTATATAACTCTTTTATTAATAAAACCTCCCCCTTATCAATGCCCGTTTTTTCAGACACTTCATTTATAGACATGCCTTCTTTAAGCAATTCTCTTATTTTATGGATTTTAACATTATTGCCAGTTTCTCTTTCCTGCCCGCCGCTGGTGAATTCTTCATATTCTTCAGGCTGCTTTACAATAATATTTTCATTGTATATATCCCCATTTTTATTTTCTAAAATATCAACCGGATTATATCTTGAATTATTATCTGCCTCATTATTATCCAAACCAATATTTTCAGTAATTTTTTGACCTCTGCCATTATAAAGCATTACTTCAGCAGCTGGATTTTTTCTTTCATATCTTAAACTCTCTATTTCCTCATGAAGTTTGAGTATTGTTTCTGAAAATTCTTTTTTTATCTTAGCAATTTCAGCTCTATAATCCTCCATGTTATTTTGTTTCACAGTTAATTGATGTTGAAAAGATTTCTTTTCCTTAATCACTGCATTTAAATTCAATACTATAAGAAGTATTCCCATTATAATCATCAGTATAATTAAATTCATATTAACTCCTCTTTTAAAACACTAATTACTTATTATGAATTTACATATATTTCAATTTTGCCATGGCTTTTCTCAAATGCACTATTGCCCTACTATGAAGTTGACATACTCTAGACTCAGATACATTTAAAATATGACCTATTTCTTTTAATGTTAACTCTTCATAATAATATAAAGTAAGTACTAAATTATCTTTTTCATTTAAAAGTTCTAAAGCTTTGGCTAAATATTTTAATTTTTCTTTCTCCTCCAAGTTCCTTTCTGGACTGGGACTTTTAGTATCTTCTATGGTACCCATAATAGGAATATTATCCTCATCGGAAAATACCAGATCCTCTAAAGAAACCATAGATATATAATTTATATAATTCTCAATTTCCATCATTTCTTTTAAAGATATCCCAAGCTTACTTGCTATTTCAACACTATTAGGTTCTCTGCCTAATTCTCCTTGAAGATATTCCACCGCCGCATTATATCTATTAAGCTTGTCCATAGCTCCTTTGGAAATAGGACTATTTCTTCTTAGTTCATCTATCATAGAGCCCTTTATTCTTATGGAAGCATAAGTGGAAAATTTCATCCCCCTATCCTTATCAAACTTATTTATGGCATCCATCAAGCCTAAAGTTCCATAGCTGACTAAATCTTCATATTCAATATATTTAGTCTTCCCTATTATGACTCTAGACGCGATATATTTCACTAGAGGAAGATATTTTTTAACTAATTCTTCTTTTATATTTAATTCATTTGCCAAAGCCATAATTTTAATCTCCCTTCATTTTTCTTATATTCTGTCATAGTATGCTTTAATCTTTTTATGAAAAAATATTAAAAATTTTCTTAAATAAATTCTGAACACTAGCTTTTGATTCGAAATTTTTAATTCCTGTAAGCTTATTTGCTATAAAATTTATATCTTTTGAAGCTTGTGAACTTGGATAGTTTATTAAAAGTGGAATTTGATTTCTAACAGCTTGTATAAGATTTTTATCATCTGATATATACCCTAAATATTCAAGTTCAATACTCAAAAACTTATTTACTACACTGTTAAATTTGTTAAAAGTTTTTTCTCCTTCTTTAATGTCCATGACTCTGTTTATAATTACCTTGGCTCTATCCTTCAATTTAAAGTGGTTTACAGCTTTTAACAAACTATATGCATCTGTAAGTGAGGTGGGTTCTGGAGTAGTTATTGTAATAAACTCCTCGCAGCAAGTTATAAAAGCCAACACATCTCTATTTATACCAGCTCCTGTATCTAATATTATATACTCCACATCACTTAAAGAAGATAATTTTTTTATAAAATCCTCCCGTTGAGTTTTTGTTATACCTTCAATTTTTAAAATTCCAGTTCCTCCTGGAAGCAGTTTTACTCCAAAAGGCCCTTTAATAACAACCTCTTCTATGGTTTTATTCCCCAAGATTACATCATACACATTATATTTAGGTAAAAATCCCATAAGCACATCATCATTGCCCATCCCCATATCCCCATCAAATATTAGAACTTTTTTGTGCATTTTTTGCAAAGCTATAGATACATTCACTACAAAATTGCTTTTTCCAACCCCTCCTTTACCAGAAGCAACTGCTATTATCCTGGGTTTTGCATTACATACCAGGTCCACTTTGGATTGTTTATCTACCTGAGCTAATTTTCTCAATTGTTCAGCTTGATCTAGCATATAATATCCTCTCCCAATACAAGCTTTGCTAATTCTTCAGGCTCCATAATTTTTATATCTTCTGGTACATTTTGTCCTGTTGTGACAAAACTTATAGGCTTTTTGGCTAATTGTAATATATTCAATATAGAACCATAAGTTGATGTCTCATCCAACTTAGTTATTATTATGTCACTGTAATTTAGCTTCTTATATCCATTCACTATTACATCTATATCTTTATTTTTAGTAGTACAACTTATTACTAAATGTACATTACTGGTCTGAACCTTGTCTATAAATGCCCTCAACTCTGATATTTGCATTTCATTTTTACTACTTCTTCCTGTAGTATCTATTAAAATAATATCACAGCTCTTCATGTTATCTATAGCTTTTGCCATATCCTTCATGGAAAATATCACCTGAAAAGGTATATTCATTATATCCGCATAAGTTCTAAGCTGTTCTACCGCTCCTATTCTATATGTATCTATGGTTATAAGACCTACTTTTTTCTTTTCAATAAGCACAAGTTTTCCAGCAAGTTTTGCAATGGTGGTTGTTTTACCCACTCCTGTAGGTCCTACTAGGACAACCACATGTTCTAGTTCTTTATTGTCCACTTTTATCATGCTTTTTACTACTTCTTTTAATTTTACCTCTTCTTCTCTATCATCATCCATTGCATTTATACTATTTAATATTTTCTTTACTACACTATGGCTAAAGTCACTATTTTCAAGTCTTATTTGAAGCTTGCTTCTTCCAATATTTCCGTAAGAACCTTGTATTACTTCATTTAACATATTTTTCATCTGTTGTACTTCTCTTATAATAGCATCATTATTTTTATCTACTATACTATTTTCATAAAATCCTCTAGGCGTATTGGAACTTTTTATAATATTATTTGGTACAGCTTTATCATCTAAAGTTGTATCTTTGATTTTATTATCTATTATTCTTTTTATAGCCTCAACACTCTGTTTCATATCATCTTTATTATCATGGCGTCTCTTTTTATCCTCTTCTTTTTTGTTGTCCACAGCTGCAGTAACCTCTAAGATCCTTTTGGAAAAAAAACCTATTACTCCGCTTTTTCTAATCTTTCTCTGACTTATAATTATAGCTTCATTACCTAACTCATATCTGATTCTAGTAATAGCTTCGTTCATGTTATTGGCCTTATATCTTTTAATGATCATTATATTGAAATCACTCCTTCAGTCTTTATCTCCACATCATTTGGTATTTCATTTAACGATAGCACATTTACAGACTGAAATACCATCTCAATTAACTTTCTAAAAGGTGCCCTTATTTTAGGCGAAACCAATATTATAGGCTGATTTTCATAGAAATAAACTGAATCCAGAACTTTTTTTATAGAATTTAATATTTTATTTGTAGTTTCAGGATCTACAGAAGGAAAAGAACCCTGCATAGATTTCTGAATATTACCGCCTATTAAACTCTCTAATTCTTGTGATAAAGTAACTACTACTACAGCACCATTTTCATCTATGAAAGAATTACATATACTTCTTCCCAAAGAGAATCTTACATATTCTGTTAGAAGCTCAATATCCTTCGTGCTTCTTGAATTATCCGCCAGAGACTCTAATATGGTTACCATGTCCTTTATAGATACCCTTTCTCTTAAGAGATTCTGAAGTACTTTCTGAACTTCTCCTATTGTAAGTAAATCCGGTATAAGTTCTTCCACCACTGTAGGATATTTTTCCTTTACAGAATCCACTATTATTTTAACTTCCTGTCTTCCAAGTAATTCATAGGAGTGATTTTTTATGGTTTCTGTTAAATGGGTTACCATAACAGTGGTAGGATCTACTACCGTCAATCCTTTAATTTCTGCTTCTTCCCTTTGATCTCTGTTAATCCATGTAGCCGGTAGCCCAAAAGAGGGCTCCACAGTACTTATACCCTGAATAGCAACATTGGAATTAGTAGGATCCATGCATAACAGCATATTTGGAATAAGTTCTCCTCTAGCCATTACAGTACCCCTTATTTTTATAACATAATCATTGGTCTTTAACTGAAGATTATCTCTAATTCTAATAGGCTGTACTATTATTCCCATCTCAATGGCACATTGTCTTCTAACCGAGGTTATCCTTTGAAGTAGATCTCCCCCTGAACTCTCATCTGCAAGTGGTATTAAACCATACCCTATTTCTACTTCCATAGGCTCTACAGATATGAGATTCATTACATTCTCTGGTTCCTTATTTTCTATTTCAGTCATTTCTTGATTTTCCATTTCAATCTGCTGCATATTCTGCTCTTTCTCATCTTTATATAGGAGATAAGCTGCTATGCTGCAAGCTATTGCCAATATAAAAAATGCCAGATGAGGAAGACCTGGTATAATTGCTAAAAATAGAAGAACTGCTCCTGCCATAGCTATTACTTTAGGAAATCCAGTAAGCTGTTTCATAGCAGAAGTACCAAAGTTTTCACTGCTTCCAGAACGGGTAACAAGTATACCAGAGGCTGTAGATATTAAAAGAGCTGGAACTTGAGTTACTAACCCATCACCTATGGTAAGTTTGGTATAGGTCTGGGCTGATGTTGCAATATCCATTCCCATTACCACAACCCCAATTATTATTCCCGCTATTATATTTACCACCATAATTACAAGTCCTGCTATAGCATCACCTTTTACGAATTTAGAAGCACCATCCATGGCTCCATAAAAATCTGCCTCCATCTGAAGTTTGGACCTTCTGGCTCTGGCACCATTTTCATCAATCAATCCTGAATTCAAATCTGCATCAATACTCATCTGCTTGCCAGGCATAGAATCCAGTGTAAATCTGGCTGAAACTTCAGATACTCTGCCGGCACCGTTGGTTATTACTATAAACTGTATAATTACTATAATCAAAAATATAATTATTCCTACAATATAATTTCCACCTACAACAAAATTTCCAAAAGAATTTATAACTTCTCCTGCATAACCATCCTTTAATATAAGCCTTGTAGAAGATACATTGAGGGCTAATCTAAATAAAGTTGTAATTAAAAGTAGTGTAGGAAATACCGAAAATTGAAGTACTTCTGTGGTAAACATGGTTAAAAGTATAATTATTACAGATAATGTTATATTAAAAGACATAAGAATATCTAAAAGTTCCGGCGGCATAGGTATTATAATCATAAACACTATCATAATAACTACAAGAGCCATTATTATATCTACATTGTTCTTTAAAGTAAATCTTCTTTTGCTTCCTTCCAAAAATATCACCTCATCTTATAAACCAAAGCCAATACCTCTGCTACTGCTTGATACATCTCCATAGGAATCTCTTTATCCAGGTCTACCTCTTTGTATATAAGTCTTGCAAGAGGTGGATTTTCAATTATAGGAACATCACAATCTTTGGCCACTTTTTTTATTCTGAGAGCTACTAAATCTTGTCCTTTCGCCGAAACTACAGGTGCATTTTGATTCTCTTCATATTTAAGCGCTACAGCTACATGAGTAGGATTTGTTACTACTACTGTAGCCTTTGGAACTTCCTGCATCATTCTCCTCATAGCCATTTCCCTTTGTTTTTGCTTTATTTTACTTTTAATCTGTGGATCTCCCTCATCCTGTTTATATTCTTCTTTAACCTCTTGCTTAGACATTCTTAAATCTTTATTATATTGAAAAATTTGAAATATGTAATCTATTATGGCTATAATTATCATTATCATAGCTACTCTAAAAAATATGTTTACTGTAAGCTTTGAAATGGCCTTTACTATACTTTCAAAATTCAAACTGCTTAAAGTCATTATATATAGATAATTATCCTTTACAAACTTCACTCCTATAATTCCAACTATGGTTATTATAGAAAGACTTTTCAAAAGTTCCATTACAGATCTCATGGAAAACATTCTCTTAAATCCATTTATGGGATTTAACTTTGAAAAATCCGGCTTTAAAGGATGAGAAGTCACAAGTCCTCTGGTTTGGAAAAAATTTGCTAGGACCCCCATAACAAGTATAGGCACAGCCACAGGTAAAAATATTATTGCTAATCTCCAAAGGGTTATAAAAGTTATTTTTTGGACACTGGCATAATCTAAAGACATAACCAGATAATTATTAAAAAATGTTATCATAGTAGTTTTTACTTGAGAGCCCACATATCCCCCAAGGGCAAGTATAACCAGTGTAGACGCCAGAAGAGTGAGAGCCAGGGCTATTTCTTTACTCTTTGGAATCTGTCCTTTCTTTCTAGCATCACTTTTTTTCCTAGGAGTAGCTTCCTCTGTCTTATCATCAGAGGCAAATATTATAAGCAGCGGCAGTGCATTATAAAATCCCTTTATAGAGTCTGGTATGGCTTGAAAAGAATTTCCCATAATTTTTAAGAATATAGGAAGTGCAAAACAGAAGGAGCCAAGCCCTATTAATATTTTAATTGGAAGTCCAAGTATCATTATATTAAGTTGTGGAACAGTTCTTGCAATAAGAGACATAGTTAAATCCGCTATTAAAATTATAAGCAGTATGGGTATTGCTATTTTTAAAGCTATGGAAAAATACATTATAAACGCTTTTATTATAATATTAATAGAACCCTGTGCTAAAAAAAAACTCCCCAGCTTTATAGTAGCAAAACTATCTATGAGAGATCTTATCAGCATATGATGTCCATCTACAGCAAGAAAAACTACCATGCAAAACCAATACATCAGCCGTTCTAATAGAGTAGTATTACTGCTAGAATTTGGATCGAACATACTCATCATAGAAAATCCTACCTGTAAATCCATATAACTTCCTGCGATCCTAAAAGCAGTAAAGCACAAGCTTACCAGAAAACCTAATGTCAATCCTGCCGCAGCCTCATTTATACAATTATATACAAAAGGTATAGTACTACTTATGGTATTTACAGTAGAATAATCTATTCCTGGTAAAAGTATATAAGCTATAACTAAAGTCAATCCCACTTTTACTATATTAGGAGTGCCATTTGGAAAAAATATAGGAATCATTGTAAAAAAGCAAAATATTCTTAATGTTACAAGTATTAAAGCTGTAAAATACAAAGTATCTATCAAATTACCCACTCCATATAATTTATAGTATTGAATTTAAAAAATTAAAGCTTAAATATTTTTGTTTTTTTGCCTCTAATCCTTTATTGGGTTATATTCGCTATATATGTAAAAATTCTTTCAGTAAAACTTACTATCTGGTGAAGCATCCAACTTCCAGTAAGGAGTCCTATTATCGCTACGGCTATTAACTTAGGTACAAAGGTGAGAGTCTGCTCTTGTATCTGAGTAGTTGCCTGAAATATGCTTATTATAAGACCTACCAGTATGGAAATTATTAAGATAGGTGCAGAAATCAAAAGTCCTGTCTGTATTGCATCTTTTATAATACCCATCACCATATTTTCGCTCATAAAATTCACCTCATGAAAAACTTATAATTAAAGATTTTACCAATAAATACCATCCATCTGTCATTACAAATAAAAGAAGCTTAAATGGAAGTGATATCATAACCGGCGGAAGCATAAACATTCCCATAGACATAAGCACACTTCCTACCACCAGATCTATTATCATAAAAGGTATGTAAAGCAAAAATCCGATTTGAAAGGCAGTTTTTAATTCACTTATTATGTACGCAGGAATCACCACATAAAGAGGTGCATTGTCTTTTGTAACCTCATAATTTAATTTAGCTTCATCCACAAACAATTTAAGATCCTTTTGTCTTGTCTGCTTTAACATAAATTCTCTAAGGGGCTTGGCTCCCCTTTCTACAGCCTGTTCTTGAGTTATACCATTTTGCAGATAGGGTTGTATGGCCTCAGAATTTATTTTTCCATAAACAGGTAACATAATGAATACTGTAAGGAAAAGAGCAAGTCCAACTAATACCTGATTAGGAGGAGACTGTTGAGTTCCCATGGCAGTTCTCAAGAATCCAAAAACCACTACAATTCTTACAAAACTTGTCATCATCATTATAATAGATGGAAGCAGTGTAAGTATTGTAAGCATTATAAGTAACTTTATATTACCGACATACTGCTGAGGTGTGGAAGCATTGTCTACAGAGATATCTATATTAGGTATAGGAAAATCCGTAGGTGCGCCGTGAACTGTATGAACTGTGAAAATAATAAAATATACCACTAAAACTGAAATAATTATACTATTTGTGTGGAATTTACCTTTCATCTTTATCTTCCTTTTTACCCTTAAGTTTTTTAACTAAAATATTCTCATTAGTTTTCCTTAAAATATTTTTTAATTCCATTTTATTATATAAGTCTTTTAAATTCTTATATTCATATACATTTCTCTTTTTTTCCATGTCTGATATTTCTGTTTCATTTAATTCGTATATTATTTCAACCCTACTATTAGTGGATGAAATCACATACGCCTTATCTCCAATTTTCACTATTAGCAAACTGTTCTCCTTTGAAATCTGAGTTCTCTCAACTACTTTTATATATCTGCCATTTTGAATACTTTGAAGTTTACCTCCACCATATTTTACTGATATATATATAAGACAGAGTATGAAACCTAAAGATATAATTATTTTAAAAATCATCCACCATAATTCAAGATCCATATAAATTTCTCCATATTAAGTCAAATTATAAAAAACTATCCATATATACTACTGTGTCAATATGTCACTGAAATATACATTATTTATTTTTCCTTTTTCCAGCATTGGATTTATTCTTTGAATAATTTCTATTTTTATATTATCCATATTTTTGTCATTTATGTCTTCTACCTTTTTAGTCCTTAGAACTTCTATAATAGCATCCCTTATAATTGGAGTTTTTTCTGTTAATTCATCAGTTAATTTTTTACTGTCATAACCAAGATATACATTTACCTTTAAATAATTTTTTCCACCTTCATCTGCTAAATTTATGGTAAATTCACTCAAATCAAAGGTTTTAGCCGAAACTACATGCTGCAGATAACTTGAATTTTCTCCACTTTGAGTCTGTGTTTGGGCTTGGGTTACATTTGAAGTAGTCATATTTTCATTAGAATCCGTATTTTTATCACTTAAAAATTTACTATATCCAAAAAACACCCCAGCTCCAACTGCTGCCACAAGAAAAAACACTATTAAAATTACTTTTAAGCCCACGCCACCCTTTTTTTTCTCTTTATTTTCCACTGTGTTTTCTCCTTTCAAAATATTATGCAAAATTGTAAATTAATCTTTCATATTGACTAAATATATATTTTTCTCTTGTATTCTATAATTTTTTCAATTATCTCATCATTGGATTCTTTAACTATATATTTATTTCCATTTACAAGAGTAATTACACTTTGTGGAATTTCTATTAATTTCTCTATATGATCTGAATTTATAACAAATTCTTTTTCATCTAATCCTGTAAGTTTTATCATAAAATGCCTCCTTAAAATATATCAATATTTTTCAAAGCCCTTATAAATTTTAACATCCTCCTACCTAGTATTCAATGTAAAATTTATAAACAAAATCATGAAAATATGTAATTTATTATAAACTCAAATATATGTATATTTCAAGTAAAGTAATTACTAAGCTATAGAAACTCAGTTTTTAAAATATATTGACATATAAGATAAATAATTATTTATCTTAAAGTCAACATATTTTAAACTAAAAACTATTTGCTATCTTTTTAAGTTTATTAAATCCTCCAGTATAGTATCTCCATTAGTTATCATTTTACCATTTGCCTGAAAAGCCCTGGTAGCTACTATCATATCTGTAAACTGCTGTGCCAGATCCACATTTGACATTTCAAGAAATCCCTGAGTTATTTTACCATAACCTGCACTATTATCATTTTCAGCGCCTTTTCCGCTCATTACTATAGGCTGTCCTGAATTTGAGGATGTAGTATAAAGATTTCCTCCTTCTTTTACGAGTCCTCCTTCATTTTGAAAGGATACCATAGCTATCTGGCCTAAAACAGCTGTAGTTGAATCTGTAAGTTGTGCCGTTATAATTCCATCTTTACCTACAGAAAAAGATTTAACCTTTACTAATTGATCATCCTTAGTTATATAATTTGGAATAGATAGTGGTACCAATTTATCCGTAACTGAAGTTACAGTACCGTTGGCATCTACAAACTGTACGGCATTTTGAAATGTATCCTCTGTATCATTTTGCAGATAGGTTATGGTAGAAGTGTTATTTTCATCTGTTACCAGATAACCCATAACCCTATATCCATTCTGGTTTATCAGATTGCCCTGGGTATCTAAATAAAAGGATCCATCCCTGCTATAATGAGCCTCTATGGTATTTTCTACTTCATTGTCTCCCCCACCCAGTATATTATTATCTTCATCAATTGAAATTCCTGTATCATCCGAAGTCTCTCCCAACTTACCTGTGCCTACTACAAAATATCCTGTTCCATCTATTGCAAAATCTAAATTTCTATTTGTAGTACCCATACTTCCTGTGGTAAAATCTGTACTTATACCTGCTACTTGCACTCCAAGGCCACTTTGTTTTCCATTAACTCCTCCTATGCTAGTACTTGGTGCACTTGGATCCGAAAGATTTTGACTTATCATATCCTGAAAATTCATACTTTGAGTCTTATATGCAGTGGTTGATGAATTAGCTATGTTATTTCCAATTACATTTAATTTTTGCTGATTAGCCCTAAGACCGCTAATCCCTGAATACATCGATGGCAGCATATCTATTTTCCTCCAATTTCAAATAATTTAATAAATTTGTTCTGTTTCACTCTCTCCACAGAATCCGTCCTCCCTGAGGTCCAGCCTTTTAATCCTATATACACTATTACCATACTGTATATATTGGTAAATACACTCTTTATTCTTTGACCTGTTTATGACAGAATTTATATTTTCCATGTTGCAGTTTACCATTGATAACATTATATGCCATAGATCTGACACCTGATTTCTATGAATCTTCCACCTTTGAAATCTCATCAAAATAAAAATCTTTAGTTTCACTTTCAGAAACTTTTACTTTTACAGTTATACCATCCGTCCCCCGAGACACAGACTGCACAGTCCCACTATAATAGTTTCCACTACTATCCTTTTGGCTTGTTTCAACTTTCTTACCTATAAGAGAGGTGGCACTTAAAAGCATCATATCAGTGGTAGTTGTATTATATGCCTCCGAATCATCCACTTGAAGCAGATCATCTATGTTGTAATTCTCAGTTTTATAAGAGGTATTACCATCAGAATCTGTGATTATACCTGTTATTAACTTAAGTTCAACGTCATCTCCATCTTTCACCACTCCAACTACCTTACCTGTAATGTAGTTTCCTTCAGAATCCCTATCGCTTAAAGTTACATATTTATTTACAAGCGAATTTGCTGTAGTAACTTTGTTTGTATTATTCAAGTTCATCATTTGCTGAAGAGCAGAAAACTGTGCCAACTGGCTTATATACTCCGTTGAACCTTGTGAACTACTATCTGTAGGATCTTGATTTTCAAGTTCTGCACAGAGTATTTTTAAAAACATATTTAAATCCATGTCATATCCGGTATTCTTTTTCACTATTTTAGTTCCATTTTCCGTAGTGTCTGAACTTTTATCAGATGAAATGGGATAATATTTTGGGGTATCATCAGATGTATTATTTTCATCTGATGTCTCTTGAATACTTGTATTGGCCGCTAATGTCCTAAAGGCTTGATTATAACTCTGATTTAACATATTATCCAGTGTTATTGACATAATTTGCCTCCTTCATCTCACTTTTAACCTATGCCAGTATATTTACATTATTGTTGTAATAATAGTCACTTTGAGTACCTTGCTCATCTTCCACAATATTATTTAAAGTTGAATTTTTATTTTGTTGGCTGCTGCCCTGCTGCTGGTCTTTTCCACTTTCGTCTCTAAAAAAAGTAGCATCTTCATTATATATATTTAAAGATAATCCCTGAATCTTTATATCATTAGTCTGAATTTTATTAGATAAATCCTGTAAGTTAGCATTTAAAAGATTATATGCTTCTTTATTTGAAGCCGTTAAAACTGCCTTTAATTTTCCTTCCTGCATAGTAAGGTTTATAGTAATTTCCCCTAATTCCTTAGGATTTATCTTAACAGTTAACTCTTTAACATTATTTATGTCCATGTACTTGAAAGTTTTTATTATATCTGAATCAAAAGAGTTTTTATTTATAACCATTTCCCCTAAATTCTGTACAGAATTGTTTGTATCCACATTTTTTAAATGAGTCATGAAATTAGTAACTTTAGAAATTTTATCTTCTGAAGATCCAGCATCTATAATTTTCTGCAATATACCCTCTTCACTTTTAGCTGTACCATTTCCCATAGATGACTGTGCATTTTTCTCCTCGGAATCACCAGAGTTATTATTGGATACTCCTTGTGATGATGTAGGCAAAACAGTGTTATCTGCATCCATTTTACTGGAGTCATATTGACTTTGCAGCTTTAATACAGATAAATTACTAATATTTTCTTCTTGAGGTGTACTTAAACTCAGCTCTTTTTTCAATGCAGTGTTAATTTCACTTTTAACCTTGTCATATATGCTTCCTTCCTGAGATAATCTGGCTGAAATGCTGCTATTTAATTTTTCTATAAGTTTATCATTAAACTCCTGTGATGTTCCAAATTGCTCTAAAATATTAGATAGATCAGTTACATTTTCCTTGATAACTTTGGATATCACATCACTGCTTACAACAGCTACATTTTGTTCTTTGTCAGCTGATGAAATATAGTTTAAATTCTGTAAAACTTCATCCACTATTTTATTACTTATCTGTTCTATAAATTCATCATTATTCCCCTGAAGATTCAAATTATCTATTGAATTGCTCTCACTTTTAAACAATATATTTATTAAATACATCAAAGCATTCTGGCTTATGTTTCCCTGGGATAAATCCTCCTCCAAATTTTCTATATCTTCTTCACTAAAACCAGCTTTCTTTAACTCACTTTTCACTTTTTCATTCAATTCAACTTTTTTGTCACTTGAATTTTTATAAACAGAGGTTTTATCTCCATCATTATCTTTTAAAGTTTCATTTTTTACTCTATCTACGGACGTGTCTTTATTTTTTACTGTATTATTATCTGAATTATCTGAAGAAGTTTTTAATAGGATACTGAAATCATTGGAAGTATCTTTAGAAGTTTTACTACTATTATTAACTTTAGTACTGGAAACAGTATTATTTAATTGTATACTATTTAAATCTATCATTTATCTTTCACCTCCTTTCAACGACTATTTTATCTCAACTCAATAATTATTTATCTAGCTTTAACATTTCTAATAAACCCATAAAGGGCAAATTCATCATTTAAATTTTGTTCAATTCTATTTTGTTCTCTTCTAAAATCATCTATGTACTTGTCCTTTAATACTTCTACAGTTTTTCTATCAATTTGGCGCTGCTTCAACTCTTCCCTTTTACTTTCTACAACTTTTTCTTTTTGATTTAACTCTTCAACAGTTTCACCTATATTGTAACTTAAGTTATTTATATAAATATGTCTTATCTTTTGTTCTATAACAGAACTGGACCCCGAAAAATTATTATACTTTCTGTAATTTTCTTTCATCTCCATGAGTTTTTCTTTTGTTCTAAAGCTTTCATTTTGAGCCCTTTGGAATTCAATTTTACATTCCTCTTCTTTATCCACTCTCATATCTAGAAGCTTTTGAAGCCTAAACTTATATGCCTTCAAGTTATCTCCTCCTTATATAGGCAACAATACAATGCTTTCTAATTACTTCCTAAATTGAACATACCTATTAGTCTGTTTATGCTATTATCAAAGGAAGAATATTCATCCATATTCTGTTTTAAATAATTTATTATACCGTCATAATAATTTATTGCCATATCAATATTAGGATTATTTCCTCTAATGTAAGCTCCTATATTTATCAAATCTTCAGAATTCTTATATACAGATAGCATATCCCTTGCAAAAGAAGCACTTTTTTTATGGGATTTTTCAGTTATTTCCGACATAAGTCTGCTAATGCTAGATAGTACGTCTATAGCTGGATAGTGGTTTTTATTAGCCAGAGAACGGGATAATACTATATGTCCATCCAATATACCCCTAACAGCATCTGCAATAGGTTCATTTAAATCATCTCCATCCACAAGAACTGTATAAAAGGCAGTAATAGAACCTTTATCAGACATGCCAGATCTTTCCATAAGCCTGGGGAGTTTTGCAAATACAGAAGGAGTATATCCTTTAGTTGCAGGGGGTTCTCCTACTGCAAGTCCAATTTCTCTCTGAGCCATAGCAAACCTGGTAACTGAATCCATCATAAGTATAACTTTTTTGCCTTTGTCCCTAAAGTACTCTGCAATAGCCGTAGCGGTAAAAGCTCCTTTCAATCTGACTAAAGCCGGTTTATCTGAAGTAGCACATACTATAATGGATTTTTTTAATCCTTCCTCTCCCAGATCCTTTTCTATAAAATCCCTGACTTCTCTTCCTCTTTCCCCTATAAGTGCTATTACATTTACATCTGCCTCTGCATACCTGGCTATCATGCCAAGGGTTGTACTTTTTCCTACTCCACTTCCTGCAAATATACCAATTCTCTGTCCCTCTCCACAGGTCAAGAACCCATCTATAGCCCGTATTCCCGTAGAAATCACTTGTTTAATTCTTTTTCTCTTTAATGGATCTGGTGGTTCTGCATCCAATTCATATAAAACCCCGGATGAAATTTCATCTTCACCCAGAGGATTGCCAAGGCCATCTAGAACCTTGCCAAATAATTCTTCTGAGCATTTTACACTTAAGGGTCTCCTGCCAGGTACAACTCTACACCCTGGTGAAATTCCAATAAGTTCTCCAAGTGGCATTAATATTACATCTTTTTCTTTAAACCCAACTACTTCACAAGCTATATTTCCATTTTCTTCACTATATACATTGCATACCTCTCCCACAAAAGCTTTTATCCCTTCCACTTCTATGGTTAATCCTATTACTTTTTTCACGATACCTTCCTGGTAGGTAAAATTGGCAACTTTTACTTTCCTATTTAATTCAGAAAAATTTAAATTTATCATGTAACCATCACCTTAAACTAAATACTTCTGTTATTCTACACTTTTAAATATTTCCTTTATTTTTTCTAGGGCTATATCTACAGAAAAAATACTTTTTCCATTATTTTTTTCTATAACTACAGTACCCTCTTCTAAAGTTTCATCAGGTATTATAAAAATATCTCCTTTAAAAGGCAGCCTTTCTCTCCATATATCCACCTGATTTTTAAACTGGTCACAATATTTTTTTCTACTTTTTATTATAAAAGTTTCAATATTTCTTACCTGTGAGAGTTCATTAAATACCATAGTGTTTAGGCTATCCTCATCTTTAATTTCCTGTCTCAAAATGCTTTCTATTGAATCTACTATAAATCTTTTAATTTCTTCTTCCTTTTCCTTTAAATATCTATTCTTTTCCTCCACAGAAGCTTTTAAAATAGAATCTGCTTTACTTATTATCTCTTCTCCCTCAACCCTGGCCTTTTCTATATTTTTAGCATATCCTTCTTCATAAGCCTTTTTAGAACCATCCTCATATCCTTTTTCATATCCCTCTTTATATCCTTTTTCATTTGCTTTCTTATAAGCTTCCTCTTCAATTTTTCCCGCTTCTTCGTAGGCTTTAGAAAGTATTTCTTCCCTTTTTCTCTGTGCATCTTCTATCATGGATTTCACTATTTTGGAATAACTATTTATAATTGAGTTATCTTTATTTTCTTCTTCAATAATATTCTTTTCAAACACTGTAACTATATTTTTAGCACCTTTTCCACTTATGCTGTCACCTTTTATAATTTTATACGATGATTGCATCCTCTCCTCCTCTTGCAAGAACTATTTCCCCTGCTTCATCCAATCTTCTTATAATATTTACAATTCTCTGCTGTGCCTTTTCTACATCCATAAGCCTAACAGGTCCTAAGAACTCTATGTCCTCTTTCAATGCTGCAGCAGCTCTCTTGGATTGATTCCTAAATATAGTTTCTGATACCTCTTCTGAGCATCCTTTAAGAGCCAGTGAAAGTTCTTTTGTATCCACTTCCCTGAGTACTCTCTGAATAGATACATCATCAAGAGTGATAATATCCTCAAATACAAACATGGATTCTTTGATCTTTTCTGCCAGTTCCGCATCTTGTTTTTCAAGACCTTCCGTAATATTTTTTTCTGTAGTTCTATCCACTTGATTTAGTATATCTACAATTGTCTCTACCCCACCAATTACTTTTATATCTGATTTAACCACAGAGGAGAGTTTGTTATCCAGCACTTTTTCTATTTCTTTTACTACCATATGTGATGTATTGCTCATTGTAGCTATTCTATATGCAACTTCAGCCTGCATACTTTCAGGAAGTGCAGATAGTATCTGACCGGATTTATCTGCCTGAAGATAACAAAGTATAAGTGCTATAGTCTGTGGATGTTCATCACCTATTATATTTAAAAGCTGCTGGGCATCTGCCTTTCGTGCTATGGCAAAAGGCCTAAATTGCTGGGTGGCCTCTATAACTTTATCTAATATTTCCATAGCTCTTTGTGTTCCAAGGGCTTTAGATAAAAGATTCCTGGCGTAATCTACTCCACCTTCCAACAAATAATCCTGAGCTCTATTCATCTCCATAAATTCCTGAAGTATTTCCTTCTTCTGCTCTGACTTTACTGAGTTGATATTAGCTATCTCATAAGTTATCTTTTGTATTTCAGCCTCTGGCAATCTTTTCAATATTCCTGCAGCAGCTTCCGGTCCAAGAGTTATAAACAATATGGCTGCTTTTTGTACACCAGTTAACTTTTGATTGTCCTTAGCCATTTTTATCACCTCTCATCTTCAGCTAACCACGATTTTATTATATCTGCCACTTGATCAGGTTTATCCTTTGCATATTTCTTTATTTCTCTTTCAATATGAACATCTTCTGTGTCCTGTTCAAGTTCCAAAGGCTTAAATTTAATCTTTTCACTAGCTTTAGTATCTTCATCACCTATAACTACATCTATACCTCCCGGTCTAAGCTCATCTTCAAGTAATTCATCCTCTGCATGCCTTCTTCTCCATATTATAACTCCAATTATTGTAGCAATTATTGCTGCTGCAATACCTCCTATAACTGCAAATAGTCTATTTCTTTTTGCTGCCTGTTCTGCCTGTTCCATATCTTCCATATCTTTTTGGGCATTATCTTTAGCCGTGGTATCAAAAGGTAGCCCTTCTACACTTATGGTATCCCCTCTGTTACCATCATATCCTATGGCTGAAACCGCTAAATTTCTTATAGCTGTTGTAGTGGCATCATCCACATCTCCATCCAGAGCTACTGATGCTGTAAGTCTTTTTACACTTCCCGGAGCTTTTACGGTTTTTTGTTCTACCTTAGGTACATTATAATTTCTTGTAGTCTCATTATAGGTTGAATTTCCTCCCGTAGTATTATTTGTGATTGTATTACTCATGTTGTTATCTACAGGACTTCCAGTTTGGTTGGTTGTATCCCCCTGATTTGTCTCATTTATTGTATGCTCACTTACTACAACACTATTATTATCATAAGTTGTGGAATTCTGTTGTACGGCATCAAAATCCAAATCCGCATTAACTTTAACTTGAACTTTATCCTTTCCATACACAGCTTCCAGCATGCTCAATAGGTTCTTCTCCAGATTCTTCTCATATTGCTCCTTAAGCTGTTGTTGTTTTTCAGCCGGAATGGTACTATCTTCACTATTAGCTTCGTCCTCAAATAAATCTTTAGACAGTAAAGTCATATTATCATCTATAACCTGTACATTTTCTTTAGGTACATTTTTAACAGCACCAGACACTAAAGAAACCAACGCCTTTACTTGTTCTTTGCTTAATTCCTCTCCTTCTTTTAATTTCAAAGTTACAGATGCGCTTCCTGGACTTGTATCCTTCACAAATTCAGTATCATCAGGTAGCACAAGATGTACTCTTGCATTTTCTACTTCTGGAAGCGATTTTATTGTTCTTTCCAATTCTCCCTGAAGAGCCCTTTGATAATTTATTTTAATTTCTGTATCCGTACTACCCAACTTGCTCTGATCTAATAGTTCAAATCCCTCACTACCATTAGTAATTTCAACTTCTGAAAGTACTTTCATCCTAGTTGCATCTACTTCACCTTCAGGAACTAAAATAGAGTTTCCTTCCACTTTCACATCCACTTTATCTTCCTGAAGCTGTTTATAAACAGAAGATAAATCCTTAGAATCCATATTAGAAAATAAAACTGCATATTTTGTTTTTCCAAGTGATATTGCTGCAAACACAATGGCTGCTATAATTCCTGCTGTTATCACTCCAAAAGCTATCTTTTTATTCTTGCTCAGTTTCTTGAATTTATCTATTAAATTTTTGAAAATTTGTGATAGCTTACCCATTAATTAGCACTCCTTCTAAATCTGTGTTCTATTTAACTCCTGATATGCCTCCACAAATTTATTTCTAATTTGCACTGCAAGTTCTAATGACATCTTTGCCTCCTCAGTATCCAGCATAACATTATGTATATCCACTCTATCTCCTTGTATAAATTCTTCTGTACTGTTATTGGCCTCTATTTGTTTGTTATTTACTTCATCTAATTCATTTTTTAGCACAGAAGCAAAATCAGATATGTAATTTTTATCTTGCTCATTATTACTTCCACTTATTTTATCAAAATCAAATATACTACTATCAGGTACATACTCATTTATTTTCATTTATATATTCCCTACTTTCCTATATCTAGAGCTTTTGAAAACATGCTCTTCTCTGCAGAAATGGCGCTTAAATTGGCTTCATAAGATCTAACTGCTACCATCATATCTGCCATTTCATTCAATATATTTACATTTGGCATAGACACATATCCATCTGCATCTGCATCTGCATTAGTTGGATCATATACCCTTTTAAATTCAGAATTATCTTCAACTATGCCCACAGCCTTTACTCCTTGCGATACATTTTCATATCTTCCAGCTTTATTTAATTGTTTCTGCAAATTTTCTTGAAATACCGCTATTTTTCTCCTATAGGGATTTCCATCAGCTCCTTTAGTAGTTTCCACATTAGCCATATTAGAAGCTATAGTATCCATTCTAAGCCTTTCTGCTGAAAGACCACTGGCACTTATTCTTAAAGTGTTAAAAGCCTGAATCATAAATTTTCCTCCCTATTTCCCACTTATTACATAACGTTCCATAGATAATCTGCTATTCATTTGATTTACAAGTGCACTGTACATAAGCGTATTAGCTGCCTGATTTACTATTTCAGTATCCATATCCACATTATTTCCATCTTCTCTCATACTATTGCTGCTGTCCGTCTTTGTTTCTATTTGTCCATAATTACTTCCTATTTTAATATGTTTTTCATCATCTGTTTTAAGCTCTAAATTATATACACTATCTTTCAAAGATTCCTCAAAAGTGACATATTTTCTCTTATATCCCGCAGTATTTACATTTGCCAGATTATCGGATATAGCTTTGCTTCTTTCTGACGCAGCATCTAATCCTTTTTTTAATAAGACATTTGCCACTTCATCATTTGACACATTTCCTATATACACTATAAACTTCTCCTTTCCATGGAAATATAAGGTATTACCCTATGCATAAACATCAAAATTTTAATCTTATTTTATTTTCAATTAAAACTTTATACCTAATATACTTTATTTTAACATAATTGTATACTACAATCTACCTTAAATATACAAAAAAAAAAATAATTTGTGACAATTAAAAACATATAATAAATTATTTTAAAATATAATGACATATTATGAATTAAAAATAAGCCCATATTCTAATCATTTAATATAAATATATAAAGGATACTTATTTTTTAAATAAGTATCCTTTATATATTTACGCTAAATTTAAGTATTATTTAATATTTCTCAATACCTCCAAAACATCCTGAGGCAATTTATTTGCTTGTACAATCATAGCAGTAGATGATTGTACAATTATACTTTCCTTAGAATAATTCATCATTTCCTCTGCTATATCAGAATCTCGTATACTGCTGTCAGCAGAAGTCATACTATCAGTTAAAGCCTGCATATTATCATAAGTAGATTGAAACCTGTTTTCCAGTGCACCATATTGACTTCTTAGAGAGAGCACAGTATTTAAGGAACTATCTATAGCCTCTAATGCATCACTATTGTCATCTCCTAATATATCTTTTCCCTTGGCTGTTTTAACTTTGTATAACTCCGAAATAACACTTTCACTGCCATCAGTTAGATCTATCTGTGGTATGATAACGCTTTCTCCGGAATTTCCTCCTACAGGCATGGTTAGATTTTTGTTCTTCCCTAATAATTTTAGTCCATTAAATTCTGTATTATTGGCCATAGAATTTATTCCATCCAAAGTTTCATCTATTTCATTTTGTATTATTTCCCTGTCATTTTCACTAGTTACTCCACCAGCCTGTACAGTAAGCTGTCTTACTCTTTGAATCATGTTTGTAATTTCTTGCAGCCCACCTTCTGCACTTTGAAGCATACTTACGCCATCTTGAACATTTCTGGTAGCAGACTGAAGGCCTCCTATCTGCATTCTTATATTCTCACTTTTTACTAATGCACCAGGATTGTCCTTGGCAGTAATTACTTTATATCCACTAGATATTCTAAGCAAATTTCCACTCTGTCTATTTAAGGCCTGCTTTTGAATGAAATTCATAGTTAAAGCTGGCATATTGTAATTTAACCTCACAAAGTTCCCCCCTTTTATATAATATATCGTACATATATTAAAAATCTACATTAATAAATTTTTTTATTATAGGATTCCATTTTTACATAGGTATCAAATAACTCCTGAGCTTGCTGCTCAGTAATATGTTCATTATCTAAATTACGATACAATATATACAAATTGGCATTCATATCCGGGTCTATTCCTTTTGTTTCTTTCATCTTCTCAAGTATTCTCTCCTTTAAAGGAATGCTTTCTTCATTTAACTCTTTTTTTAATAAATCCAATAATTTTTCTATATCTTCTATTATTATCTTATTTGTCGTACTTACCTTTATACTTTTCAATCCCAAAATTATTTTATCTATACAATCCTTACTTATAAGTATCCTTTTTTTCTCCATAAAATCAACCTCACCCTCCCCAGCTTAATTTTAGCAATTTAATAGGGCCTATGCTCAATTTAAAAATTAAAATCACTAATTACATATATAATTACATTTTATCAATGTAGTTACACTTCTGTCAATGAAGGATCAAGTGATTCTTGGGTTCAGATAAAATCGGATAAATATAGTGTTTATAACTATATTATAAATCACACTCTGCATTCATATTGAAATACTAAAAATTAAGACCCAACTCCAAAAGTTTGCCTTAATTGTTCTACTTTAAATAATATTCTTTAAAATTATGCTAAAACTTCTTTGTTATGTTCTAAAAATTCAATTTTATATGCCTCCACAGTAGTAAAATATTTTTTTATTTCTTCTTTAACAGAACTCTTAACACATATTCTGCCATTTACTCCTATAAGCTTACCTTTTTTTAAATGTAAACATAACTTTTCACCATGATTGCTCCAGTAAGAAATGGGGATAAAGTCCGCTTCCCTTTCCCCTCTATCATTTATAAAATCCTTGTTCACTGCTAAAATAAAATTTATGACACTTCTATTGCCAGACTTCATTTCAACTATTTGTGCATCTTTAGTAAGCCTACCTATAAGATTAACATTATTCAATATTTTAACCTCCAAATCAATTTTTTATAATTATATCCCTTTTAAATCAATTTATTCAGTAGACTACTTTAATGAAGTGATTCTTCTACAGACTTAAAATCTCTGTCCAATATCCATCTGGATCTGCTATAAAATAAAGTCCCATTTGTTTATTTTCATAACATATACATCCCATTTTACTGTGGTAATCATACGCAGATTTTAAATCATCTGTTCTTACAGCCATATGAATTTCATTATCTCCAAGATTATAAGGTTCCACTCTATCTCTCAGCCATGTAAGTTCTATCTTGTATTTTCCTGTTCCATCTCCCATAAATGCCAATATGAAACTGCCATCCTCTGCTTCTTTCCTTTTTATTTCTTTAAATCCAAGTGCGTCTTCATAAAATTTTATACTTCTTTCTAAATTTAATACATTTATGTTATTATGATCAAATACAAATCTCATAATTATCACTCTCCTGTATATTCTTATTTACCATTATATCACAATATCATGTTATTATTATGATATAATGATAACAATTCAAATCACAGGAAGGTGAAAATTCATGAAAAATTATAATATTAAAATTTATTATTTATATCACAGTGGTTTTGCAGTAGAAACTTCAAACCATTTTTTAATATTCGACTATTATAAGGATTCTTTTAACCCTTTGGATCAAACCCTAGAAAAAGGATTTATTTCAGAAGATATTCTAAAAGATAAAAAAAACATACTAGTATTCTGTTCCCACAGTCATCCTGATCATTTTAATCCAAGAATATTAAAATGGCAGGAATTAAATTCTTCTATAAGATATATATTAAGCAATGATATACACATTGAGAATTTTAAAAAAAATTATTACAGACTCTCTCCTTATGAAGAACTAAATTTAAATGATATACATATAAAAACATATGGTTCCACAGATATAGGAGTATCCTTTTTTATTACAGTGGATGGAATTAATATATTTCACGCCGGAGACTTGAATTTATGGTACTGGAAGGATGAATCAAAAGAAGAACAGACCTCTGCCAAAGAAAATTTTGAAAGAGAAATACATAAATTGAAACATGAAACTGTAGATTTTGCATTTTTTCCCGTAGATCCAAGACTGGAAGAATATTATTCTTTAGGAGGAGAATATTTCATAGACCAAGTCAAACCTAAATTTTTTATACCAATGCATTTTTGGAATAAATATGGAATAACAAAGGATTTTGCAGCTCTTACCAAAAATCTTCCTTCTGAATCTTTAATAATAACTCACAGGGGTCAGCTATTTCAATTCTAATATTGCAAAGATTTAAATTAAGAGTGAAGAATACCATATTCCTCACTCTTAATTCTTAATTAAAAAATAGTCTATTACATGGTTCCTGTAGAGCCAAATCCTCCTTCTCCTCTTTCTGTATCCTTTAATTCCACTACTTCTTTTATTAATACTTGTTCTATAGGTTTTATAACCATCTGGGCAATTTTCATACCCTTTTTTATTAAAAAACCTTCCTGTCCTAAATTTATCATAAGAACTTTTATTTCCCCTCTATATCCTTCATCTATGGTTCCCGGTGAATTTAATAGAGTAATACCATGTGCCAATGCAAGTCCACTTCTTGGTCTCACCTGTCCCTCTGTATTTGGAGGCAGCTGGATTTTTATACCTGTAGCTATTAATTTTCTTTCCATAGGTTTTATTAAAACTTCTTCTACAGAAAACAAATCAAGCCCCGCATCTCCTTCATGTGCATAAAATGGCAAAATAGCTTCCTTATTAATTCTCTTTACTAATAGTTCCATAAATAAATCTCCTCTCAAAATCCAATAAATATTATTGGCTTACTTCCCATCCAATTGCTAAAACTCCAGAACTTAAACTTATTTTGCTTACTATCTTTTCTATACTCATATCATTTTTTCCCATACTCATAATTTTAGATGTAACAAATACAATCCCTGGAGTTTCCGTATTATCACTTTCCAAATTTCTGAGAACTATTTTTTCTTCTGCCAACATATGCATTAAAAAAGTTCTTATATGAAATTCTTCATTTTCATCACACTTTATACTTATGGTATATAAATACTCTCCTTCATCTCCTTGCGATTTTACTTTATATATCCTTTTGGAAATAGGTGCAGACAAACTATTGAAGATTGCTACAACCAATGCACCTATAAAAGCATAAGTAAAATCCCCTACACTTACCAATACTCCAATTGCAGCTGTACACCATAGTGTAGCTGCGGTATTCAATCCTTTTATATTAAATCCATCTCTCATTATCACACCGCCGCCTAAAAATCCTACGCCAGTAACTACTTGAGCTGCAATACGTGTTTTATCTCCCGTGTCTATTAAAAAAGAAGAAAATACAAATAGACAAGAGCCTACACATACCAATGCGTTTGTATGAATCCCCGCCATCCTATGCCTATATTGTCTCTCAATTCCAATAATTCCACCTAAAATAAGAGCTGTGATCACCCTAAGCAAAAAATCCATTAAAGTCATTTTCATGCACCCCCATTTAGTTTTAATATTCAGATTATATATTATTCTAATTTCCAATAAATATTGATTAATTTAATAGGAGTATTATACTTATTAATAGAATTTATTTAAATTATAGTATACCACAGATTATATCTAAAGTAATCACCCTTACTCTCTTAATTTCCGTCACCAATTTTCAAGTTAAAATTTAAAAAATAAAAGCAGCTCCCCATAAAATTTCACGGGGAACCACCTTATCTAAAGCTTGATTATTGCTCTGTTTCAACAGCACTGCTTGAATCTTTAGCATCTTCTACTTCATCATTTGATCCTCTTTCTGCTATTATATCTTCTATCAGTTCTTTAGTTTCCATAAGTTCTTCTAAAGACATGGTCCTATAATCTTTAGATGTATTCCTGCACACATCTATTCCTTTTTCTTTTAAAAAAGAATCTACCTGTCTTTGATTTCTCCTATACACATAATATCCTACTGCACATACTCCTACCCCTACCAATGCTCCTTTAATGTGATCACTGTTAATTGATTGTAACATAAATTATATTCCTCCTTAAAGTTATTTTTAATTTAAAAATTATTCATTATAATTTGACTGCACTTTTTATTAAAATTATCATACCCATTTCTTCCCATGACCATTCCATGTCTATTTATAAGTATATTTCCCCCATAGGAAAAATTCTGTCTGTCTATAAAATTTGTTAGAAAAGCCCTTACAAAATTCATCTTTTTATAAAGATCATCTCCATGATAAATAGATATCTCAAAATAACTTTCATTTGTACATATATCTTTCACTTCTTTAACTTTTATAGATAATTCATCATAGCGAAAATCCAAAATATGCCTTCCAAAAGTGGTTATCCATGTGAGAGCAGATGCAGCTATAAAGTTTTTCTTGCTTATAGAATTCAAAAGGTACATAATAGAAACTACCTCAGGGTCAAAAGCACCCTTTTCATTTATTTCATTGTAGCCATGTTCTACTATAGCTCCTGCAGTAGTCCCAAGTGCAGCCCAATTTAATAAATCACTTACATTCTTATTTGAATTTAACCCCAAAAATTTCATAGCTGATGCTGCTATAATAAATCCCACAGAATACATAGCAAGAGAAGGTATATTTCTTGTAGGTGTATTACTTACTAATTTAATTGGAACCATATCATATTGTTTAGAATAAATAACCAGCATTCTTAAAATTACTTCTTCCAATTCTATTTTAAGCAAGTTAAAGTGTACAAGTACAGACTTGGTGACAGGGTTATATTCTACTTTTTTTACCCCTTCTCTTTCCTCCATTGCGCAGATAGCTTGTCTTACATTTCTCAATGGATGAGATAACTTGAGCCTTAATCTATTATTCGTTCTGAATAAAATTATTATTTTAGGTTGTTCCATTTATATCCCCCTCTCCATATTATGAAAAAGCAATCTCAATGAATTAGACACTACAAGTATGGTACTTGAATTATGAAGTACAGCTCCCCAGAATACAGGAAGCACTCCTGCTGCACTTAATACAAGCCCCAAACTATTTATACCTATTACAAGGCCAAAATTTTGCCTTACTATATTCATAGTTTTATTTGATAATTCTATTACAGAAGTCAGCATCATGGGATCATTTCCTTGAATGCTGATATCAGATGCTTCTAAAGCCGCATCTGTACTGCTTCCTCCAAGAGCCACTCCTACATTGGCATAGGCAAGAGCAGGTGCATCATTTATACCGTCTCCCACCATCACAGTTTTGGAACCCTGAGATTGAACCTTCAATACAGCTTGCACTTTGTTTTCTGGTAAAAGCTCAGCTTCATAACTGTCTATCCCCATTTTATCTACTACTATTTCAGCCTGTTCCTTCAGATCTCCTGTAAGAAGTATTATCTCATCTATACCCTTATGCCTTAAATTATTTATTGCTTTTCTCATATTATCTCTCATTTTATCCTGTATTCCAATAAGCCCAATTAACTTACCGTCAAAGGATACATATATTATACTTTCTCCCCTTGATATAAGCATTTCCTCTTCACTTTCTAACTGAGATGTATCTATATTGCTTTCTTCCATAAAAGCCTTATTCCCCACTTTTACTATTTTTCCTTCTAAAGTGGTTTCATTTCCTCTCCCCACATAAGTAATAATATCTCCATGCTTTGGAATTCTGATATCTAGTTGTCCTGACTTCCTCATTACAGCCTTAGCCATAGGATGACTGGAAGTTTCCTCCGCTGTCACTGCTATTTTTATTATATCCTCTTCTTTTATAGTTTTATCCGCTGAGACTATACTAACTATCTGGGGTCTTCCCTCTGTTAACGTTCCAGTTTTATCAAATATTAATGTATCTGCCTTTGAAAGAGATTCAATATAATTTCCACCTTTTATAAGTACCCCGTTTCTTACTGCTGTATTAATAGCTGCTGAGAAGGCTGTAGCCGTAGACAACTTAATTCCACAGGAATAATCTATAATAAGCATATTTAGTGCTTTAAATGCACTTTTGGTTGCAAAATATGTAAGAGCTGCAAAAGCAAAATTAAACGGCACCAAGTAACTTGCAAATTTATCTGCATAATCCTGTATAGGAGCTTTTTTAGACGCAGCTTCCTCTACAAGATGTATTATTCTAGAAACCACTGTATTATCCCCGGCTTTTTCAGTGGCAACAGTCACATTACCATTTTTTACTATGCTTCCTGCAAATACATAACTGCCTGTTCTTTTTACACTTGGTTCAAATTCCCCAGTTATAGATGCCTCATCCACGACTGCCACTCCTGACAGAACTTTACCATCTACACATACCTTTTCCCCTGTATGTATTGCCACAATATCCTTTTCCTTTATACTCTTTATTGAAACCCTCTTAACTGTTTTATCCTCTAATTGTTTCCACACGTATTCTTCATTTAAATCAATCATATTCTTTATAGAATCTCTGGTCTTTTCCATTGTATATGCAGTCAAAAGCTCCGCTACATCTGACAGCAATATTATTGTAAGAGCTGAAACATCTTTTCCCAAAAGTAAACTTGAAATAATTGAAATTATAGTTAAAGTATCCGCATTAGGCTTTAAAGAATATCTAAAAGACCCTATTCCAGTCTTGAAAAGGGGAGCTATTAATCCTATACTTATAAGTGCAGGGATAGTAGTAAATTTACTAAACATAGATGTACCTGATATAAGACTCCAATTTTGTTTTGTAATTAAAGAATAACTCAAAGTTCCAGCATTTACAGCTACTCTCTTTAGAATATCTTCAGTAGATTCTTCCCTCACTTCTTTTACTTGTGATATTCTTCTACCTATATCCCCCCTTTCATTTTTATATACAGTGATTGAATATTTAGAAACAATCTCCCGCAATAAAATCAATATCTCATCCTGTGATGTTAACCTTTTGTCATAGCATATAAGTATATTTCTAGTTATATTATTAATCTTTGCACTTTTTATAGCTCTCATGCCTGTAAAATTTTTTTCTATCTTACTATTGAGCTTACTTAAATATTGAAAAGCTCTACACCCAACTCGTACCCTACCAGGCATAGTATGTATTACACTGCATTTAAATAGAGGTATATTTTTATTTAATGCCATTTAAACTCCTCCCAACCAAAAGCAACATCAAATTTTATGAACAACATCTTTAAGCTGTTGTTCTAATGTATCTACCACATACTGCAAATTATTTTCACCATAATCTTTAATAAGCTGAAAATTATCTGCTCCTACTTTTATTATGGTATCTATCCATCCTAATATTTTTTCCTCATAAACCTTGTCCACATTATATTCTATAAGTATAGTTCCTATTACATGGTTAAATTTAACCTTATCTATACCCGGAAGAATGCATAGAGCATCTTTTAAATATTTTATATAATAACTATATTCTTCGGGTATATTTGAAGTATTCACCAATTTCAATCTTAATCTGCCCGGCATACTGTGAACAACCTTTACTTTGGCAAAATGTTTAAAAATATGTTTTTTTAAATTCTCCATAAAACTCCTCCTTTATTTAATAGTAGAGTAAGCCCACCATAAATAACTTATCCCGCTAGGACGTGCTCCCGGATTTTTTACACATGAATTTATACCAGATGCAAGCAGTCCTAATGTAATAATAGAGTTAAAATCTAATATTCCATTAGTTTTATTATATACAGCTAAATTAAGGCTGCTTTTTAAATTGTTTATTTCTCTTTTAACTAGACTTTCCTCACTATTATCTATACTTTCCTCAAGTCCAAGGAGTTTTACGATAATACCTACTACAAGCATAGGCTTTATTTTTTGTATATCAAAACTTAAAAGCATAGTACCTATAAAAATGTTTATATCCTTTAATTCAATAAACTCAATTTTACTCAGTTGGTTTATAAGTACCTCTTTCGCCTCTAGATTATCTTTTAATACAGGTACATATAATCTGATTCTTCCTGGCAGATAATGCTTAACCTCCACAATCCCCTTAAAACTAGGTACATTAATATGAGTATTTTTATTATTTAAATTTTTGTTTCCATTCTTATTTATAATTCCATCAACCACAAAAAACGCTAAACTATAGGTAATATACCTAAAAAAAGTATTATTCATTATCATACCATCACACCCCTTTTTAAAATAATAATTATCTAAGTACATAATATTAAACAATTATTATTGATTATAATATTTATTTTAATATCAAACTATATTTTATTATGAATAACGATTATCATTATCATCTATTTTTTATATTATAATGCAAAATTCACCATAATGTCAAACTATGTTTGTTTATATCACATATTTCAACATACTTATACCACTAATATTTTTTAGTTCTTTCAATCACATTGAAAATCCAAATTTATATAAATAAAAAGAAGTTTTTTAAACTTCTTTTTATTTATATTTCTATTTTTATCTTTTAAATTCAATTCTATATATAAAAACCTCTATACTTATTCTCAATCTTCTCTACTGCTTTATTATATGCTAAATTATAAATCTGCTGCATGGAGCAGATCTCGCTTTCACTTAAACCACTATAAAATATTTTAGGGCAAATAGCAAAAGCATCTTTATCATCTTCTTTAAAATTATTATTAATAATACTTAAAAATCTACTTTCTATATCCATGAATATTCCTTCTAAATGCTTTTTTAAAATCAAATACAGCTTATACTCAAAATTATTATATTAACTAAAAAGCTATTTTCCTTATTTGAAGTAGATTTTTTTATTTTTCATAAATTACATTGGTTAAATGCAAAGTTTGCTGTTGATACTTCTACAAAAATACAAAGTACCTGAATACACAAGTACTTTGCTATTATAAATATTTTATAAAGAAACCACCACAATTTCTTTAATTTTTAGGTTAAGTATTAATTTTAATTATTTAAAAAAATAATTTATGTTTTACTACTAGCAGCAATAGACTGGAATATTATTCATACACATTACAGCAGTGCATCCCCATTCCATCATTTTCATTCCGTTCATCATCATAGACATACTAGCCATTCCACCACTTAACATAGAGCAAAGATTCTGCATCATAGCAGCTGCAGTTTCATCCTTTGTCATACATATGACTTTCATACCATTTTCGCATTTTTCCATCTTCATAGTTACACGTGGAATCATCATTGTATTCATTTGTGTCATAGGCATCGACATTATAAAATTATACATGTAATTCTATTTTTTATTCTTAAGCCTCTGGTTTATCCAGTCAGCAACCTGCCTTCTCACATGAAAACAAAAATACAGCAACATTCATATTTATTAATATATAAACGTCACTACTCTATTATGGATACATTTTTTATATATCAAATAACTATACCTCCACAAACACAATACCTTTGTATATAGGTTTATTATACCTAAATTTTATACTAATGTCAATTATAATACTTTCATCTTTTACCATTTTCATATTTATTATTTACCAAAATCAAACTTATATTTCCACAAAAATACACATGAGCAAACTTCACCTGAACCTAAGAATCACTTGATAGTACCTCCTTTAATAAATCCATATTCGTTATAGGTTCTTTACAAGTAAAATTTTCACAGACATATACAGTAACTTTACCCCTAATAGCTATATATTGCTCTATGGATGGACATATATTTTTCAATTCTTTATTTAAATGAGAATACAAAACTGAAACGGTAAAAGGACTATATTTTTTATTTATCATATCCAACACTTTTCTTGCTTCATTGATATTTTCTCCTGCAGATATGATAATTTGTCTGACGGGATATTTAGAAAATAATAATGCAACTAATGAAAAGGAACATGATATTGGTGATGATTCTATTTCATCTGCAAAATTTTCAAACAACTGTTTTACTTTATCTTCAAATTCATAACTTGTAGCCAAATAAGATAATCGAAGTAAATTTAATGCAGCTGCAGAATTTCCACAAGGAGTGGGTCCATCATATATTTCCTTAGGTCTTATTATTAGTTTCTCACTATCTTTTCCATAAAGAAAAAAACCTCCATTTTCACTATCCCAGAAAATTTCTAAAAAGTTCTGATTCAGTTCTAATGCATTTTTTAGATATTCTGGATTATAAGTTGTCTCATATAGTTCTATTAATCCCCATATCAAAAATGCATAATCATCTGCATAACCCAAAAAAGATGAATCCCCTTCACGATATCTGGCCAATAATCGGCCATCCTTTCTAATTAAATTCTTATAAATAAAATCTACAGACTTTTTTGCCGCCAAAGTATATTTGCTATTATTTAACACTCTTCCTGCCAATGCCATAGCTGCAATCATCAAACCATTCCATGAAGTTAGAATCTTGTCATCTTTATGTGGATGCACTCTTTTTTCTCTATACTTAAATAATTTCTCTCTGCAATTTTTTATAAATTGTACATCTTCCTCTAATATGGAATTTCCTATTAAATTGGGTATATTTTTTCCTCTAAAATTACCCTGTGATGTTACATTGAAATAACAACAAAATTTACTTCCCTGTTCCTGTCCCAGTATATCTTTTATTTCTTCCTGAGACCACATATAAAATTTCCCTTCTTCTCCTTCTGAATCAGCATCTTCTGCAGAATAAAATCCACCCTCTTTAGAGGTCATATCCCTTAAAACATATTCAAATATTTCCTCCGCTACCTTGGCATATTTTTTATTTCCCGTAACCTGAAAAGTTTCCAAATAAGCCATAGCAATAAGTGCATTATCATATAACATTTTCTCAAAATGAGGTATAAGCCATTTTCTATCTACAGAATATCTGCTGAACCCATATCCTATATGATCATACATACCTCCTCTATACATAGACTCCAAAGTTTTTTCTACCATTTCCAGTGCAAAAGCATCTTTAGTTTTATGAAAATATCTTAAAAGAAAAAGTAAATTATGAGCTGAGGGAAATTTAGGATAGCCTCCAAAGCCTCCATATAAGGTATCAAAATTCTGTTTAAATTCCAAGAAAGCTTTTTTTAGAATATCCTGTGATAATTCTCCTGATGAGTTTTTATTTAAGGTATTTATTATGTCCAGCAAACTATCTCCTTCTTTAAGAAGCTGAGCTTTGTTATCTTTCCACGCCTTTTGTATATATTCTAAGATAGCTATTAGTCCTAAAGCTTCTCCCACATTATTCTTAGGAAAATACGTTCCTGCAAAAAAAGGTTTTTGTTCAGGAGTCATAATAATTGTAAGTGGCCACCCTCCACTACCAGTAATAGATTGGCAAACTTTCATATAAATACTGTCAACATCAGGTCTTTCCTCCCTATCCACTTTTACAGATATAAAATATTTATTTAATATTTCAGCAACTTCATTATCTTGAAAACTTTCTTTCGCCATAACATGGCACCAGTGACATGTGCATATAAGATACGAATTCAACTATACCCAATAGATAAAAATATAGGTTTATCTTCTTGTTTAGCTTTCTCAAAAGCTTCCTGTCCCCAGGGATACCAGTCTACAGGATTATTAGCGTGTTGTAATAAATATGGAGACTTTTCATTTATTAATCTATTGGGTGCACTTGTTAAATTCATAAAACCACCTCCTCTAATTAAAAATATGTTCACATATATTCTATCCTTAAAGTAGTGTTATATGTACAATAAAAGATGCACAGAATCCTTAACTTATATTAACCCCTTATAGAAAATTTATAATCCGCATCTTCTAATCCTTATACCGATGTTAAACATCCCAATATATGCTCTTCTTCAGTCTCCATCGTGCTTCATAAATACCTTAACCTATTCTACCTTCGCAATATCTAACATAACTTGAGCACTTGCAGTGATTTCTTCTAATGTGGTAGTTATCTCTTCAGTGGCAGATGCTTGTCCTTCTGAAACAATTTGAGCTTCATTCATTATTTTTAAAATTTGTTCCACATTTTTACTTAGTTCGGATAATATCTTAGAAACCTTTTGTGAGGATTGGGCGCTTAATTGAGCTAACTTCCTCATCTCACTTGCAACAACTGTAAAACCTCTGCCTTGTTCACCTAATCTCGCTGCTTCTATGGCTGCATTAAGTCCCAACAAATTGGATTGTGAAGCTATGTTTTGTATCATGCTAATAATCTCATTACTTTCTTTTATATTGTTTTCTGTTTGATTTGTAGTTTTTACTACATTTTCTATGATATTGTTCAATTCTTTAGATAAAAATGCACTATTTATTTCACCATTTTTGATCGTCTTATATAAGCCCCCATCAATAGGTACTTTATCTCCTACATTAACTTTCACATCAAGTGTATCACCAGGCCTGTAATATAAAAATCTTTCCGTATCTGCAACAGCTACCGATATATCCTCCTGTAATATATCTTTAAGGTCAGGTACTACTTTTAAAAAGGCTTCTAAAATTTGATTTTCCATTGAAATAACCCTCCTATAGAATAAGTTATTATATATTTCGTTATTATTTGACAAAAAATAATCATTTCTTGTTAATTGTACTTATTTTAGGACTTGTTATTTAAACCATATTATTTAATTTTAAAAGACCAAATTTTTCTAACTAATTCACATAAAATTCATATTACAAATATAAAAAACACCGTAAAATTCTTTTAATAATACAGTGTTTTATACTTTAAATTTATTTCTTTGTTATAACCGGTTTTCCTTCTGAATCGAGCAATACAGTCAATCCTCCAGAACTTCCATTGCTGACATATAAATAGTTTACCCCAGTTTCTCTGTCGACTATTATCCTATAGCCTTCCATGACCCCTTGATTAAATACAGTCTCAAAACGTTTATCTTTCATATTATCACCACTTTTCTAAATGGATAATTTTTAATTATATAATACACCATATTATTCAATTTTCAAATAAATTCTCATGTCAACGAAGATTACGACAACTAATCAATCCCATAAACTTCCATACCGAAATTGAATAACAAAGCATCAAAATATAATAATCAAGTCCACATATTAATTAAACGATAAATATTATAGTATTTTAAATCTAAAAGAGGAGGTAATACTTATAGATATTAATGTTATTGGAACTGCAAATAAAAGACTTAATAATTTAAATTATATTACTAAAAACAATATAAAAAAATCATATGACGGAGATGAACTAAACAATAACACTTCAAAGACTGAAGTAGAAAAACAGAACTTAGGAACTGATACATTTATCAAACCTACAGAAGAAGATGCAGAAAAATCAACCTACAAACCTGCAAAAAAGAAACTCTCCACAGAAGAAATTACAGCCTTAAAAGAAGAACAGGATAGCTTTAAAACAGAACTTATAAAAAAATTTATAAGTGATACCATAAACGCCCAAAATAATCTCTTTAAAAGATCAACTGGAAGCAAAATTACCAGTATATCAGAAGAAACTACAGATTTACTTACTAAAATATTTGGCTCTGTAGAAGATGCATATGACAGCGATTTACCACAAATTTGTAAAGACACCTGTACTGAGGTTATGAGAAGATTCGATGAATTACAAGGCAGTACTGGTAACGCTGCTAAAGAAGTTATAGATGACCAATAGACTAATAAAGGAAGTTAATTTTTATAACTTCCTTATTTTAAATTCTTATACTATAAAATCTACTTGTTGAACAGTACCCACAGTACCATTTTCCCTTACAAAAATTCCAGAGCTCTTTACCTCTGCCAAGCTCTTGTTTTCCGTATCTTTCATGGAAAATTCAGTGCCTATATTTCCTAAATAAATAGCTCCTATGCCTTTTTCTCCTAGGGCAAAAAGTTTATCATTCCCTTCTTCATCCTTAGTCCATATTCTCAATTTATTGAAAATATCATCGTTTTCATCGATCCAATTGTTGTGGTCACTATCATATTTGGCTAAATCCTCAAATCCATCTCCAGAATTAGGGCCAAATAATTCTCTTCCATCATTTATAACTCCATCTCCATTTAAATCTAGTGAAAGAAATCCACTTCCATTTTTTAAAGAAGAAATTTGATCTTCCTTCCCATCTGAATCTAAATCAAAACTAAATTTGGTAGAATTAAGTTCTGCAGCCTTCCCATCAAAATTAATTACCAAAGGATCAATTGATCTATCCCCTGCTTGAAGGGATAAATTGGCCTCTGTATAAAAAGATCTGCTCATATTAAGCTCTATGTCAAAATTTATCTCTTTTCCATCTGCAGTATGAATCAAACCAGAAGATTTAAAAGAAGTTTTCTCCCTTTCCAAATATGATTCATTAAGATTATACTGAACACCCCACCCTAATTGAGGACCTCTATTAGAATTTATACTTAAATTTTGAAAATTAACAGGTGAATTCAATTTAATGCTTTCTGGCATTTGAATGTTCAACTCTGCAGCAGATTTAAGCCTGATTTTCCTCTTAAAAACTGCACTTAAAAGATCTTCTAAAATTTTAAGTTTCAAGTCACCTTCTGTTGTAACTGCATAGCCTATATCTATACTATTAGTTATCCTGGTAAACTCTAAAGTTTTTTCCGCATACCCTTCCATTCCCTTTAGAGATTCTTTTTTCTTTTCCATAAAGTCCTGTGCTTCATCTGATAGTTCCAGTTTATCCCCATCTACTAAGTCTTCAGTAAACTCTTTAAGCCGCTGCGGCATACTGCTCCCATAATCTTCCCATGCATTTAAATTCTCTACTTTCTGATAAGCTTTTACCAGACTATGTTGACTAGACATTTGAATACTTGAATCTTGAATCTTCATGATTTTACCTCCCTGTTATTAATTCATTCTTAAATCCAGATAAAGTTTACTATCAAAAATCTTGCCTATCTGAATCTTAGAATAACCTATCTAAGGGCTTATCAGTGCATATTCTCCACTTTCAAAAAACTATGCAGATTAAAAAAAGTGATAGCCTTAAGATAGATATTAAAGCCACTTCCCTGTTAGCTTTTGAATTATTGCATACAATATGTTAAAATACGCCATAAATAATTCTATATATCTTATCGTATTTTTAAGGTTTATCTTAAATTCACATAATAATTTTACGTATATTAAATGCTTCTAATATCTTTATTGATATATTATTTATATTAATCTCATTTAATTAATAATATATTAAAAAAACACTTGATTTTATTGTTTTTTTATATTAAAATGTAAAAAATTCACCATTATAAATTTTATTTAAGGGAGAACTATTTTATGGAACATGTTGTAATAGAAGTTATAGAGTCTAAATGTAATTGTTATAGAAAAGGGGACAAGATATCTATAAAAAATGCACTTATAGATATGGAAAATACAGATAACATATGTGTAATGGCACTACAATCTTTTTTTCCCTTTGTATTTGCTGCTAGAAAAGGTGTCACCCCTGAACAAATGGGTTTTGGAGAAAAACTTATAGTTCAATGTCCTGATTACTGTGATGAAGTTATATTCCAAATTAAAAAAATTTAATTAGCATATCTACAGTAAAATTCAATAAATAAATTTATATATTAATCTTACTATAAATATACAAAATTAAATTCTTCAATGTAACCTATAAAATCTAACTGACTAAGGTCTTCTAAGGTTCAGATGTAAGAAATATTTTTCATGAAAAGTCTAGAGCTGAACCTTAAAATCACTTGGTTATCTAATCTATGTATTTAACAAGAGAACATTTTGATATTTCTCATCTCTTCTTTCAAAATTATTACGTATATAATCCTTTACTTTTTATTATATGTACACAAGAATAATTTAATATTCAAATACCCCCATATTTTCACATAAATAAATCATAAGTTTTTTATCCTTCAGTATTTTCTTATAAGAACATAAAAATTCATTTAATTCAGTATCCTGTAGATTTATTTTTCCAGTACTTTCTAAAATCACTTTTTCTTCACTTATAAATATGGATAAGTTATTTACAGAATTATTTATAGTATATGTAGTCATTAGTACATTTCCTATGTCTTTTTTATATTTTTCCTGAAAACTCAAAGTTTTTCTAATGGTTTCATAATCATTTCCCTTTTCTAAAGATGATATGTCAATTCCCATACTCTTCATTTGTTTTTCTATATCTTCTATGTTAAATCCATATCTTTTCATAAGTTCTTTTTGAATGTTAAACAGCTTTTCATGAGATATATTATTTTTTTCCATATACTTTTGAATCTTTTCAGAAAAATCGGCCATAGTTAATTTACCTTGAGACATATCATAGCTGAGTCCATATACATAATCTTCAAACTTCTCCACATCTTTTTCTCTGGCTTTGTTTTTAAGAACATTAAAATCTACAATCCTATCATCATCCATAAAAATTCCCTCCTTAACAATATAATAAAGGCATATTATGAATACCTTCATACCTTCAATACTTATAATACTATAATACTATAAATCACAGCAAAATTCCTGCTTTATCGTAAATTGGACGCCATAAGTAAAATATACTTGATATTTTCATAACAATCTTTATTTTAATCATTCTATTCAACAGTTTCTTTATTTTAATTATACGTAAAAGATATATTATTATTCTTTATAAAAAAATTAAAGTCAACTATATTGGTTATTGTCATATTTAAATATTTAAAATCATATATTTTCTCAAATGTAACTGTTTATCCGCCCACTACCATTAAGGAGATGAGTTAAATTGGAATCCACCATTATATTAATAATAATACTAACTGCTTCTGTACTTGGGAGAGCTAATTCTGTGGCATTAGCTACCTGCTTCCTTTTGATCTTGAAGCTTTTAAATGCAGATAAATTTATATTTCCCTATTTACAAGAAAACGGATTATTTTTAGGCCTAGTAATACTTATAGCATCCATTTTAATACCTATTGCCGATGGAAAGGTAAGCTATATAAGCATTAGAAATGTATTTACCTCATGGCTTGGAATATTTGCCCTTTTAGTTTCCCTTTTTACAACTTATTTAAGTGGACTTGGTATGAACTACTTAACTATTCAAGGTCACAGTGAAATTATGCCTGCTTTAATTTTAGGAGCAGTAATCGCCGCTGCTTTTTTAGGTGGTGTTCCCGTAGGCCCTATGATAACCTCTGGATTGATTGCTTTAGGCTTAAAATTATTTAATAAAATAGGCTCTTAAATATAACTACATCATTATTTCATATTAGAGCATTTTGTTAAAAATATAAAGATAATTACTTGTATTATAAAATTGAAAGGATTATACTTTTATATAGAAAACGTTATAATGGACATACGTCTGCAATTGCTATAAACTTAAAATAAATAATTGAAAAGGATGTGTTTCACATGACAAAAAGAAAAATTTTAATACCAGTAGACGGTACTGACCGAAGTATGCACTCTCTTGATTGGATAAAAAAATTATTTGAAAAAGATGAAATACAAGTAACTCTCATGAATGTTGTAGAAATGTTTATGGCAAAAGATACTATGATAAAGGATAAAATGTACAGAGCACAGCAAATAAGCCATAGGGTTTTAGATAAGGCTGAAAAAGAGCTTGATGGTTATGAAGTAGAAAAATACCTCACTTTTGGATATGCTGATGATAAAATATTAAAAAAAGCAGAACAGGATAAATTTGATATGATAGTTATGACAAGATCCACAAAGACAGCTTTAGATAGAATGATTGGCTCTGTAACCAGCAAAATTATAAAAAATGCAAATACCTTAGTTGCTATCATTCCAGAATAAACTTAATTATAAAATTTTGATAAGGAAATATATTTATATTACAGTAGATATAAATATATAAGAACTCTTATATAACATATTATTGAAAAGGATGTGTTTTACATGACAAAGAAAAAAATTTTAGTGCCTTTAGACGGAACTGATCGAAGTATGCACTCTCTTGACTGGCTAAAAAAATTATTCAAAGAAGATAAAGTAACAATAACCCTTATGACTATCAGAGAGATCGTCATGGCAAATGATATGACTATAACAAATTCTACTATAGAGCAAGCTCAAAAAGATATGGATGAAATATTGGACAAAGCCGAGAAAAAGCTTGAAGGCTATGAAGTAGAAAAATATAGTGATTTTGGCTCCGCTCCTGACAAAATATTACTAAAATCAAAATTAGATAATTATGATGTAATAATTATGACTAAGTCCAATAAAAAGGGACTGGCTAGAATTATTGGTTCTGTAACTAACAAGGTCTTGAAAAATGCCGATACATTAGTTATTGTCGTTCCAGAATAAAGTATATGTTTGTTTTCAGGGTCATAAGCCTTTAAAGTATTATGACCCACATACATTTTAAATCTATTTTACTTTAAACTTTTTAACCTGTTCCCTCATAAGTTCTGCCTGACTTGAAAGTTCTTCACTGGCAGAAGCACTTTCTTCGGATGCAGTTGAATTTTGCTGTACTACTTCTGATACTTGCATTATCCCTCCTTTAATCTGCTCAATGCCTGCAGCTTGTTCACTGGAAGCAGAAGCTATTTCTCTTACTATATTATCCACTTTTATAACACCTTTTACAATTTTATCAAAAGCTTCCGCCGTTTCATGTACAATTTTAGTACCTCTTTCCGATTTTTTAATTGAATTTTCTATCATAGAAGTGGTTTCTTTTGCTGCATCTGCTGATTTGGCAGCCAAATTTCTTACCTCTTCTGCCACTACTGCAAAACCTTTTCCGTACTGCCCTGCCCTTGCAGCTTCTACAGCTGCATTCAATGCCAAGATATTTGTCTGAAATGCAATTTCATCTATAACTTTTATAATTTTATGTATATTTTTCGATGCCGCATTTATCTCATCCATACTTTGGAGCATTTCTTTCATGTGTGAACTTCCTTCATTTGCACTACTTTTAACTTCTTCTGTAAGTTTATTTGCTTCATTTGAATTATCTGCATTAAATTTCGTGCTTGAAGAAATTTCTTCTAAGGAGGCTGTAAGCTGTTCTATGGAACTAGCTTGCTCAGAGGCCCCTTGAGAAAGAACTATACCTGAATCAGCTATCTGTTTGGATCCTATGGCTACCTGATCTGCCGCAGAATTAATACTTTTTATGACTTCATTTAGATGAGCCGCCATTTTTTTAAAACTATTCTCAAGTATTCCTATTTCATCCTTGGAATCAACCTTGATCTCAATATTTAAATCTCCTTCTGCAATTTTATTTGCAGAATACATAATTTCTGTTATAGGCTTACTTACAGATGATGATATAAATATTCCAAGCATTAATGCAGCAATTATCCCTATAGCCATTAAAACTATAACTAATATCTTTACTGTATGGGCAGTTTGACCATTGCTCTGTGAAAAACTTTTGGCATTACTCTCCTTAAGACTTGCAATAGTTTTTAAATCACTTTCCATATTTTCTTGAACTTTTGTAAGTTCGCTATAAATCAAATTGGCAGCTTCATCATTTTTACTATTTTTCGATAATTCAATAACTTTATTGGCTATGTCCATATATTTAGATTTGTTTTCCTTAAGAGTTCGGATTTTTTGTTTTCCTTCATTAGTTATAAGGGTTTTTGAAAATTCTTCTAATTCATCATCAAAATTATCGCTATTTACCCTTACATTATCTGAATATTTTATAATGCTAGTTTCATCCTTTGATAAAACCACATCTCTTAAAGCAGTTCTTATATTATTATAAGAGCTGGTCATTGTAACTAATTCTCCTAAAGGTACTGTCATCTTTTCATATAATTCAGTATCTAACTCATTTACCTTGCTTATACCATTTATCCCCACCAGACCAATAACAAGCATAATTATTACCATCATACCAAAACCAGTTAGTAATCTAACTCCTATTTTAAAATTATTGAACCACTTCATATCTTATCTCCTTTAATGTTAAATATTATCTGACAAAACATCTATTTCTTCATCATTTAATAGCTTATTGCAATTCAAAATCAGCCTTATGCTGTTTTGTGATTTTCCTATACCTCTTACAAACCTATTTTTATGGCTTCCTATTTCTGGCGGATCTACAATTTCTGAATCAGATATATCTGCTACTTCCAATACACTATCCACAATTAGCCCTATGGCTATATCCTCCATTTCTATCACTATAATGCATGTCCTATCATTGTATTCCCTATACTCCTCTTTAAATCTCAACCTTACATCCATTACCGGTATAATCTTACCTCTCAAATTTATTATACCTTTTATATATTCAGGTAACTCTGGCACCTTGCTTATAGATTGAATTCCTATTATTTCAATAACATATTTAATATCTATACCATAGAATCCATTTGCCAGTGCAAATATAAGATACTTATCTTTTTGGGTATCTTCTCCATCCTCCACAAAAATATCATATACAGGTTTAGTCATATTTACAGATCCCTTCACTACAAATTATTTTATCCGAACGCGGAAATTAGCCAATACTTCCATTCAATTCCCCTATGTTAAGTATTAAACTCATACTTCCATCTCCCAGTACTGTACAGCCGGATATACCCTTTATATTTTTGATTCTTTTTACATAATCCGGGAGAGGTTTTACTACCACCTGTTGTTGACCCAATAACTCATCTGCAAATATGCATACAAACTTATCTTCATTCTTTACCATGACAATTATTCCATCTGCTAATTCTTTAATATTAGTTTCAATTCCGTATAATTTATGTATACGAATTACGGGACAGCACTTTTCTCTTACCATTATCATTTCATTTTTTTCAATATGAAAGATATCATCAGCTTTTGGTCTGAAAAATTTCGTTATTACGGTAACGGGAATGGTATAATAATAATCTCCTACCCTCACATTTATTCCATCTATAATAGCAAGGGTGCTTGGTATTTTTATGGTTATGAGGGTTCCTTCATTATCTTTACTTTGAACTGTCACTATTCCTCCAATCTCTTTAATATTTTTCATTACTACATCCATTCCCACTCCACGTCCGCTGAATTCTGTTATATTTTCCTTTATAGAGAATCCTGGAATGAATATTAAATCATAAATTTCCTTATCACTCATCTCATCTGCAGATTTTTTTAAAAGCCCTTTTTCACGCGCCTTTTTTAAAATTATTTCTTTATTAAATCCTGCTCCATCATCTTTTATCATTACCACAACATAATTATCCTGATTCTTTGCCTCTAAAATAATATTACCTATTTCACTTTTACCTAGAGATCTTCTGCATTCTGCAGATTCTATTCCATGATCAATTGAATTACGCACCAGATGCATAATAGGATCTGATATGTGCTCTATTATATTTTTATCTACTTCCGTATCTTCTCCAATAAATTTTAACTTAACCTTCTTATTTAATTTTTTATTCATATCATGCACTATGCGATTCATCTTATGAAAAATTCCATATACAGGCACCATCCTTACAGACATTACTGTGTCCTGAATTTCTTTAGTAATTTTACGAAGTTGTCTTGCGGATTTTCGAAAATTATCCAACTTTAGCCCTTTTAAATCTGGATTTTCAGTTACCATGGATTCTGCAATAACCATTTCTTCTACTAAATCCATAAGCTTATCAAGTTTCTCAACCTTTACATTTATAAAATTTTGTACATTTGATTTATCTGGTATTCTTTCTTGTTTCCCTGGTAAAGGCTGATAGGGAACATGTCCATTTAAATCCACATTTTCTTTTGGCCTAGAAACAGGATGAACTTCTTCATCTTCTTCCATTTTTATGAGTTTAACGCTTTTTAACAAAACTGTATGTTTTAAGATTTGCTCCACTTCCTCGTAAGATTTATCACATTTTATAAATAGTTTGAATCCTTCCTCCCGTATTAAATTACAGGTATTGTCATTATCAATTATATCTTCAGGCACATAATATAATTCATGGCAAAATTCTTTAAAAGTTTCCACTACCGTATAGGCTCTTAAATTTTCCATCTGGCAGTTGTCTTCAAAAAATATTACAGCTTTATATAGAGTATCCTTCTTATCAATATCGGATTTATCTACCTTCTGGCTATCTATATTATCTTTTTTAGGTAAATCACATTTACTTAGCTTTTCAAGAAACTTTATATTTTCATTTATCATGTCATCACATATACCCTGTACTCCATTCCCGATCTTTATTTTATCAATTTCTCCCTTTATAAAATCTACAGATTTCAATATTAAATCAGATAATTCTTTATAATCCAGATCTTCAGAATTATTCTCTCTGATAAAATATAACAGATCTTCTATAGAATGAGCCAGCATTGAAATATAATCATAGGACATCATGGCTGAAGAACCTTTGATTGTATGTACAATACGAAAAATTTCATCAATGCATTCCTGGCAGTAACAATTTGAATTTTCATTATCCAGCACTAAAGTTTCAAGCTTATTTATTAAATCAGAAGTTTCAAATATATAGGATTCAAGCATAGGATCATTTGAGTATTTATTTGTCATAACTCTCTACCTCTTAATAGTATCTAAATGAACATCACTTTATTAAGTGTTTCAATTAACTGTTCTTCTTTAAATGGTTTAACAATGAATGACTTAGCACCACTTAATATAGATTTCTTCACCATAGTTTTTTGTCCCATGGCAGTTATCATTACAATTTTTGCTTCACTATCATATTTTTTAATTTCTTTAAGTACTTCAATGCCATCCATGTCGGGCATTGTAATATCTAAAGTAACAATATCAGGATTAAACTGTTTATATTTCAAAATTGCAGATATTCCATTTTCAGCTTCTCCCACAACTTCAAAACCATTTCTCTGCAGCATAGTCCTTAAAGAAATCCTCATAAAAGACGCATCATCAACAATAAGTATCTTTCTCATAAAAATCCTCCTTATGTTACATTTTCCAATTTAATTTATCATAAATATTTATTTTTATGATAAAAATAAATTAAATTATAAAACAAATTAAATATAATTATAGTAAATATAATATATGTTCTACATCTCTCACGTTTTTCCTTTATTTTTATAAATATTTATAGAAATATAGAGTTATTTACAAAAATATTCACTTTTTTAAATAATTACTCATATATTATAAAATTTTAGATAAAAAAATAAGAGTCTTGCCCTTTAAAGTGCACTCTAGACTCTTCTTATTATTTTTATAAATTATATTTTTCTTATAATCTTCTGAACTTCTCAGGCTTATATCCATATTTCCCACTTAAAACATCATCAATGAGAGCAATAAGCCTTTCCCCGTCTTCAGATAAAGTTCCACTTAAAGCCACATAATTTGATGCATGGTTGCTTCTAAAAACACAATTAGTGGTATGGATATTTTTAATTAATTCTCTAGTTTCCAGCATAATTTCCTCTGGACTTAGAATTTTGAACTTTCCACTATTAATATCATCATACATTTTTGTTCCAGGTTCCACCATGAGAGTTAAAAGTCCCACATAATCAGGATTGATTGCAGTTATAACCCTTGCAGATTCCATGGCATTTTCCTGCCATTTATCCTTTCCACCTATACCTGAAATAAATGTTACAGAAATTTTGATACCGCTTTTCTTAATCTTTTGTCCTGCCTCTATTATTTCCTCTGAAGTAACTCCTTTTTGTATTTCTTTTAATATTAAATCACTTCCACTTTCTATTCCCATGTAAAATATACCTATGCCCAATTCTTTTAATTCTTTGAGCTCCTCTGGAGATTTTCTTAAAATATCTCCAGGTGTGGCATAAGCAGATACTCTTTTGCATTCTGGAAATAATTCTTTTATTTTAAGCAATATCTGCGTTAATTTTTCCATGGGCAGCACAAGTGAATCTCCGTCTGCCAAAAATATACGTTCTACATGTCCATACATTTGTCTTGCTTCATATAAATCCCCATACACCTCTTCCAAACTTTTTATTCTGAATTTTTTAGCTTTATACATGTTACAAAAAGTACACTTGTTATGTGCACATCCCACGCTAATCTGAATTATCAAGCTATAGGCTTCACTAGGCGGCCTATAGATAATGCCTTCATATCTCATATATAATTACCTCCCTTTTTACAAAATTATTATTTGAATTAAATATTTGATAATTCTCTATACCTGAAATTATACTGCTAATTATAACACTATTGTTACATAATATGAACCAGAAAAACTTAAACTTGCTACTGAATATCTAAGGCACTATAAACTTTCCAGCTATCTATAGTATAACGTGAATACTCATATACATTTGATACACTATTAATATTATAATAAATGGATACCTGTGCAACTATACCGCAGCCTTGAGAAGCATAATTACCTGAAGAGGTGATTTTAAAGGTGTATTTTTTGGGTGAATCATTATCCCCATCAGAATTAGGTTTTTCTGTACATTGAAATGAGGCTTTATAAACTTCTATAATATCCTTATAGGTTATTTTATTTGAAGTATTGCCATCGGTTCCAATATTTTCGTCAACTTCTTTACCATCAATTTTCTTGTTGATCTCATTTATGCAATCATAAACACCTGCTTCGGCACTATAATATTCTCTGGTTCTATTTAGTGTATCTGAAGCTGCCCTATTGCTTTTAATACTGGTATCCACCATATATGCAGCTAACGTAAAAACTATCATCATAATAATAACAACTATTAAAAGGGCAGAACCTTTTTTCTTCATAATATTTTCCTTCTTCCCTCTGTATAGTACAAAAATAAAAAATATTTCATTTCTTTACATTAACAGCTGTGGAGCTTTCAATGTGTACATTTCCTTTTAAAACGGAAACTGTAATTACAATTATTCCATTTTTATTTTCAGTTGAAAAATCAACAGAATCTATATTAAAGCACTTATTCTGATTGTCATTTTTAAAATATAAGGTTTTATTAATACTATCATATTGTATATCAGAAGGAGGAGGTGAACCCGACTCTGGGAAATTTGAAAGCACATTAACTATATTGCCATTATCATTTATACTATTTACCTGAATTTCTCCATTTTGATTTATGGAAATTGATTTACTCCCATCTGAAGATTTTAGAATTTTAGTGCCATTAGTTGAACTATAGCTTCTTATATTATCTGTAAGCATATTTAAAGATTTATTTACATTATACTGAACATCTATATTATTGTTCAAACTAAAAGATTGTCTTATCTGCGAAAAAAAAGTTTGATAAAGATATGCCGAAAATATAGCAAAAATAGTCAATGTTATCATCAATTCAATTAAAGTAAATCCTTTTTTTTTCATGCTCTCACCTTACTTTTCAAAAAAATATGATTTTAATATTTCTTCTCCGCTGGAATTGTCAGTTATTATAATTTCAAAAAGATTATTTTCAATAGGACTTTTTTTAAAAGTAAGCTGTGAATTTGTATTTTGATAATTTTCCGGATTATTTTTATACTCTTCCAGACACTTTTGTGCCTCCATCATTACATTCTGCTTTTGAATCTGCATATTCATATTTTTATTTGCTGTAATATTAAGTCTCACCGCCAAAGCAGACAGTACTAAAAATATGGTAATAGCCATCATAACTTCTATATAGGTAAAACCTGTACTCTTCATTTAAACTCCCTGCCTTTAAAATTATCTACCATTCTTACTTATGCTTTTACCAATACCTTAATTAAGATATTGCTCACATATATCATTGATTTCATTTTTAATACTTGCTGTATATTGAGTACTGCTTGGCTGTGTTATTGTAAAAGTAGATTGAAGCTTCGTATCCATGCTTTTAGCGATAATTGATGAATTATTAAATGTTACATTAGCAAGATTGCTATTACTGGGAAAGCTCATTTTTCCAGCACAATAAATTATAAAATTACTCAAAATCATATCCTCGCCATTATTAATATTAGCATTTTTATTAATAGCACAATCTCCATCTATTATTAAAAACTTATACATACTTGAATTGATATTAGAAGCCTGTAGTGCCTGTTTTAACGCATTGGTATCTGACCCCTTAACCATATAAAAAGCTATGCCTGGATAAGTAGTAGTATCATAACCACTGGTATAGTTAGTATTTTTAAGTGTCTTTATTAACCTGGTAGTGGTTATCTCACTAATAGATGTACTAGGTGCAACTGCTTCTGGTACAGTAGGCTCTTTCTCTGATACTTGCGTATAGCCTGGATTTAATGATCCTCCATATTGATCATGAGAAAAACTATTTACATGAGTCTTTAGACTAGACGTATTTATATTTGAATGCCCATAATTAAAAGTATCGGCATCTATATAAGTATCTCCTAATGTTACACTCCTTAAAATGCTGACAGTATTTTCTGCTTTAAGATATGTTTTGCCATTTATATTTACACTTTGACCATTGTTTCCAAAATCCAAATTATTCCCTGCAATCATCGTTATAGGAGCTTCTGAATTTACTGCATAGTAAAATTGTGTATTTTGCCCAGATTGAATATATGCAGAGCTTCCATTATCCAAAGTTAAATTGCCACCGGTATTATTAAAGTAATTATTCCCACCGGCTACTACATAAAATTTACTGTTTGCCACATTAACACCGCTGTAAAAATTTATATCTTTATTGCTTTGTATTTGAACACTTCCACTATTAAATTGTGCATTGATACCAACATTATCGAAGGTAACACTATTGATACCTAAGATAGATATATTGCTGCTCGTTTGTAAATTACTCTTAAATGTCATATTATATGCTTGAAAATTAGTTTGCCCTGTAACTTTTACTGTATTATTGCCACCATTTCCAGTGACAACACTACTTCCAGAACCTACACCCAATATATTGAAATCTCCATTAACATTAGTATTCTGCTGGAAAGTAATCTTCTTACCCTGAAGGTATGCAGAACCCGTAATATTCATGTTGGTACTGCCATTTCCTAAATTGATTTCACTGCTGCTATCTCCAAATACATTAAGGCAGTTAGCTTCAAAAAAATCTCCTATGGTATTTCCACTTCCTCCGCCATTACCTGAATCACCTCCATCATCTCCAGAAGACCCTCCACTGCCAGAACTGCTGGTAGATGCAGGAGGAAATTTAATAATATATGGAGGATTAATTATTTCACCGCTGTTATTTAAACCATACAGCACGTAACCTGTACTATAAATAACCGCCACTACATTTCCTGCAAAGCCTGTCCCCTTGGGTAAACTACTGCCGTTGATTATATCATTATTACTTGAAGGTAAAGTATCTTCACAATAATATATAATAACTGAGGAATTTGTGGAAGAAGTACCGCTGCTCACATTACCTTGAGGATATACGGAATTTGCATCAGTAAAAGGGTTTATCAGTGCATTGCTTCCATAAAATTTTGAACTCATCTCCGATGCCACATTATTTACAAGAGAAACAAGAGCTTCTGCAGAAGTTTTATTTTCACTTATAGATTTATGATAGGAAATACCGTCCTTTCCAGCTCTATTTTCAAGATAAGTCCTAACAAGCAGTGCATTGGTAGATACACTTTTATTTTTTGACTGCAGTTTAATTGCCCCTACTTTTGGCACTAAAACCATTGAAAGTATGCCTATAACTGCTATAACTATCATAATTTCTATTAACGTGAATCCTCTTTTTCTGCACACCTGACTGATCCTCCTTACCACCATATTTAAAATTAACTTTCATTTTTATTTAAACATATCAGAAATACTATTAAAACCTTCTCTCTCACTATCATAAAAGCCATAGTTCTCCTGTAAATTCCCCCCGCCATTTCCGCTGTCTTGTATATATTCATAAAAAACAATTTCTGATAAAAGCTCCTGAGATGTCTGAGTACTGCCCTCACCTGTCTGATTATTATTTACATTTTCCTCTAGACCACTGCTATTACTTTCGGGAAAAAGATTTCGAGTATCTGTACCATTATTAGAACTTCCTGATGTGATACTGTTTTGGGTGGAAATAGTAATGCTTTTTACATTAAGTTTTCTTTCAGTGATAGTTTTCAATCCTTTTATAAAATTTTCTATGTTGCTCTTATTTCCCGTTACTTTTAAATTTATTGAAAGGGTATAAAATTTTCCACTGTCCTGGTTGTTTTGTGAAGTTGTACTGTCTTTATTATCAGTGGTATTACTGGCGTTATTAGAATTTTCATCACCACTATTGTCTTCCTCATTTAATAATTCAAAAGAAATACTTTGTCCTGTAACTCCAGACGACTTACATCCATTATAAAAATCATATATAAGCTTAGGAGTATCCACTTTAACAGGAACCATACTGTCAAAGTCCGCCGTTTCCTGTTTAAGCTTTTCTATCTCCTTCTCTTTGGTATGAATAGACTGCTGTTTTAATTTAATGCTGCTTAATTCTTTTTTTCGGGTAATATATTTATTTTTAGCCTGTTCTACACTATTTAACTGTGCCTTTATAAAATAAGTATAACTGGCATAATTAATTCCAACAAACAGCAGTGCTATCAAAATCATCAAATCTCTTTTATTTTTTTCCACTTATACTCACGCCTTTATATGAATTTATTATCTTAAGGTTAAGTGTAATTTCTTTTACATTATCATCAAGCTCTATTTGAGGAAGTTCCACCGGCTCAAATACATTCATTTTGTTCAAAGCCACAATAACTCTGGCACCATCTAGGGTACTGTTATTTATATTAAATGTAACATTTACATTGTTTTTATCCATAGCAATATTTTTTATCGATACTTCTTTTGGAAGGCCCTGTCTTAAAATATCCAATATACCTATATAATCGAATTCATGATTATTGATTTTTTCCATGTTGTTGGCCTTTTCCTCATATTCTTTCTTCTCCTGCTCCAGCTTATCTATATTCTTTTGCACATCGCTTAGGGCAGCTATTTGTAAATTTAAAGCTGCTGTATCATACTTTGGTAAACTTATTTTACTATATATAAACACTCCCACCGCTGTAATCAACGTTATCAATATACATATTATTGCTTCTATTATAATTATTCTATTAGCAGATATTTTTGCTTTCTTTTTCCTATATAATTTATCAATAAAATCTATTTTTTTATTATAAACATTTTTTACTGGTATAAAATATCCCAGTATATCACTATAAATATTAATATCTACAGGACTATTTTTAATTAGTTTTGAAAGTTTTAAGGGAATTCCCATTACAGGTTCCATAGAGGTTTGATTATTAATAAGATTATATAAATTAGGATTATTGTAAAATTCGCCCATAATATATAGTTTTTCAACCCTATTTCCAAAATGTCTTGTAGAATAAAAATTTAAAAAATAATCAATATTTTCCAATACATCGCTGAAATCTTTTTCATATTTTTGGTAATTTTCACTGGAGATATGTGAATAAAGAAATATCTTCTCCTTATCCAATATAGTTAAGGTAGTTTTTCCACTGTTTACATCTATAACTGCTGTACTGCTGTCTGTACCTAAGAACAAATTTGATATGTAATCCGGATATATTCCTACAGACACCGGGTTCAGTCCGCAATATTTTATAAAATCCAATATTTTTTTTAATTTTATTCTGGGTACAACAGTTAACATAATAGACATTTTCCCTTTTTTACGCTGCTTTTTATCCAAAGATACAATTTCATAATCACTGCAATATTCATTCATACTAACGGCAAAATATTCTTCAATATTGTTTTCTATAAAATTTTTTAAATCTTTTTTATTCATTAAAGGTACATCTATAATTCTAGTTACAATATTATCCCAATTTAAAATTATTCCCACATTCCTGTTTATAATCCTAAATTTTTCTCTAATATTTTTAATTTTATTCAAATTATATTCATCAGCATAGGGTTCTCCTCCAGAAATGTCTTCACTATTTTCTTCTATTCTTGCTGCTTTTTTTATCTTTATTTTATTTATTAGTTTTGATACAACAGCCACATCTGCATAATTTTCTTTAAAACTAAATACCATTTTGGAAGACATCTAGTTACCTCCACATTATTTTTATTGCATTCCCTGAGTAATCTGCATTACAGGAAGTGCCATGCCAAGTATTGCCACTCCCACAACTATGCCTATAATTAAAGTTAGGACAGGTTCTACCAAAGACATAAGTCTTGTAATTCCTATCTGTACTTTTTCATCATATATATCTGCCAATTTAAACATCATTTCATCAAGCCTTCCTGTTTCTTCACCTACTTTTATCATTTGAGTTACCAGGGGTTCAAATATTTTTTCATTTTCAATGGAATCTGCAAATTTTATACCGGTCATAAGCTCTCTTTCAGCATTTTCTATTTTTTTCATTATAAACTGATTATCCACTATAAACTTTATATTTTCCATTATAGTTATAATAGGAACTGCAGATTTTAAAAATATCCCCATACTTCTAGTAAACCTTGACGTAATTACATTCTCTTTTACAGGACCAAAAACAGGAATTTTCAAAACAGTCTTGCCCCAAAAATATGCAACTTTTGGAATGGTACTCATATATTTAAGTATCCCTATTAAAATAATTATACCTGTAATTATATATAAATAATTGTTGTTTAAAAAATTCATAATACCTAACACAATTATTGTTACAGCCGGTAAATTCTCTCCTGTAAATAAATCTCTTATTTCAGGATATACAAAAAAATTAAAAAAGAGCATCATGCCTACTGCAACAACCAAGATCAATGTGGGATATAAAGAAGCATTTTTAATTTTATTATTCATACTTGCTTCCCTTTTATAAAAACTTTCCATATTATAAAGTACAGTATCCACATTTCCACTGACTTCTCCTGTCATAACCATATCAATCAACAATTTGGGGAATTTTTCACAGGCTCTCATAGATTCAGCTAAATTTTTTCCTTTTTTTATACCTTCAATTATCCTCAAGATTACTTTTTTCATATTTTGATTCTTAGTCTGCTGCTGTATTATTTCAAGTCCTGATAAAAGATTTACTCCTGAATTTAAAATCATGGCTGTCTGACCGCAAAAATTAGCCAGCACTTCCTCACTAAATTTTCTATTTAAAAATCCAAACCGGGATAAAGTAAACTTTTCTTTTACATATATTATTCTCAATCCTCTGGCTTTTAGAATATCAATTACTGCACTGGCACTTTCTTCTTCCATTTCTTCTTTTATTATTTCAAATTCATCATTCCAAAATTTACATATAAATTTTTTCATAATTTATTTTCCCCTAAAACTATTTCCACAATGTATTTTAGACTTAAATACTTCTTAAATTCAGAGAAGTTGACTTTGACAAATGCTTTTTTATACCTAGCCCTTTAAGCCTTTGAAAATTAAACAAGTTCTCCATAAGTAGCCTTTAGCATTTCATCAATGGTGGTTGTTCCGTTTAAAACCTTATTTATACAGGATTCTCTCAGTGTATTCATACCTTTTTTAAAAGCTGTCTTTCTAATTTCACTTTCAGTAGAATTTATGTCTATGAGATTTTTAATATCTTTATCCAATTCAAGTATTTCAAAGATACCTATTCTTCCCTTATATCCCGTATCATTACATAAACTGCATCCCATGCCCTTTTTAAGCTTCACAGCATTCTTTACCCCCAAAAGTCTCATTTCCCTTTCATCACTTGTGTACTCTTCTCCACAATTTGGACATATCTTTCTAACCAGCCTCTGGGCTATTACTCCTGCCAGAGTGGAAGATATTAAAAAAGGCTTTATATCCATATCCAAAAGTCTTCCTATAGTGCCCACTGCATTATTGGTATGAATAGTTGACAACACCATATGGCCTGTCAGTGCTGCCCTTATTGATATTTCCGCCGTTTCATTGTCCCTTATTTCCCCTACAAGAATTATATCCGGGTCCTGTCTTAGTATACTTCTTAGCCCATTTGCAAAATCAAAACCTATTTTAGTATTTACCTGCATCTGGTTAATACCTTTTAAGTTGTACTCTATAGGATCTTCTATGGTTATTATGTTTTTAGACACATCATTTAATGTATTCAGCATAGAATACAGAGTTGTGGTTTTGCCACTTCCGGTAGGTCCCGATACCAGTATTATACCATAAGGATTAGAAATCATCCTCATTATTTTTGTCAGTTCATTCTGTTCCACCCCAATTTTTTCAAGTCCTATAGAAAAATTACTTTTATCCAATAATCTCATTACAATTTTTTCCCCTAAAACTGTTGGAACTGTGGAAATTCTAATGGCTATATCCCTTTCCTTAACTTTAAAATTAATTTTACCATCCTGGGGTATTCTATTCTCCGCTATATTAAGACCTGCCATTATCTTTATTCTGCTTGTCACAGGGGAAATCATATCTATATCCGTCCTCATAATTTCCCTTAGAATGCCATCTACCCTGAATCTAACTCTCATTTCCTCTCCCTCAGGCTCTATGTGGATATCTGAAGCATTGTATAAAACCGCATTTTCAATTATGGTATTTAAAAATTTTATAATTGGCGCGGAGGCTTCATCTACTATTTCTTCTTCTCTAATTCTTCTACTGGCAAAGTTTTTTTTGTAATTTTGTGCCGCTTCCTGGGCCTTGCTTTTTCCATAATACTTTTCAATATTATCTAATATACTGTCCTTCAACGCTATGGCAGTTTTAACATTATAGCCTGTGGCTATTTTTATATCTTCAATGGCAAAATAATTCAAAGGATCACTCATGGCTACAAATAAAAAACCATTCATAATATCCACAGGAATAACTTCATATTTTTTGGCAATAGCCACAGGTATAATATCTATAATATCCTGTCTTACATTGATGTTATTTAAATTTACTACAGGTATTCCAAGCTGTTCCTTTATGGCATTCACTATCTGCTGATTAGTAATAAAACCCTTTCCTACAAGTATTTCACCAAGCTTTTCGCCTGTGTCCTTCTGTAAAATAAGGGCTTTTTGTAACATTTTTTCTGTTATAACTCCTGCATCTATAAGTATTTCTCCCAGCCGTTTTTTTATTTTTGACATGAATCTGCTCCTTTCTTAAATTTAATAATCTTAATTATACAAGAAAGAACACGTAAAGACATGTTCTCTCTTAAAATAATATTATTGAACTATAAAAGCTTGAGTAGCACTTCCGCCACCATCAATACCAAATATTCCATATCCATTTTTATATACAACTATCATAACTTCTCCTTTTTTATTAGTGTTAGGAAAAGTAATCCCTGTATCATTTTTTACACTTCCTTCACTACTTGGAACATCTTTAGCACTTGCACCTGCTGAAGCACTTTTATCAATAACCTCATATGCTTTAGTTTGTCCTTCACCTTTATTATTAGTAAAAGGATTAAATAACTGACTTGCTGTATTACCTGTACTAAAAGCACCATTAAGCTGATTTAATAAGTCCCATCTATTTAAATAGGTAGCTACTCCTCCATTATTAGTTACTTTAGTTTCCAAATAAGCCCTTACAGTATTTACATTAGTAGTTACCCCTGCACTCTTAGAATTGTTTTTAAATATCTGAGATTTAGGCACTAAAACCACAGCCAATATAGCTACAATAGCGAGAACTATCATAAGTTCAATCAGGGTAAAACCCTTTTTCTTTTTTACCATTTCCATAATATTTTTCTCCCCCTTAATTAAAAATTTAGAGATTAATCAATTGATTTTTTACACATTTCACCAATAAAAGTTATTAACTCATTCTTACATTCTATTATTTCTCTCCTTCTCCCCCCTAACCAGTCAATTTTAGATATTTAAAACAAGTACCAGTTTAAAATACTTTGTCCTAAAAATACTGTAATAAAAGAAGCTATAACAATAAATGGCCCAAAGGGAATATAATCCTTTCTGGATTTTTTCCCAAGTAAAATAAGTACAAGCCCTATAACAGCTCCTATAATAAAGGCTAGAAATAACATTAACATCGTATACTTAAACCCTAAAAATAGTCCGCATATAAGTGCAATCTCCACATCTCCCCAGCCCATGCCTCCTTTTGTTATAAGGATAATTAAAGCTATAAATACCCCTGCTGATACCCCTCCATAAACATAGGTTTTTATAGGAAGTCCTATATAAAAATATATGACTAAAAATATTATGCCAGCAATGATGCCTGTACCTGTAGTTTTAAGGTAAACATCCGTGGTATGGAAATCTATCATTCCTATTACAATCATAATACTAATGAATACCATATATTTTATAAGCTCTATACCCACTCCAAAGTTAATGTAAATAAGCACATATAATAAACCCGTTATAAATTCTAAGACAGGATACCTTAAATGTATCTTTTTGCCGCAATATCTGCATCTTCCTCTCAAAATGATATAACTTATTACAGGAATCATATCATAGGCCTTGATTTTTTTATTACAATTCATACAATGAGAAGGTGGATGTAAAATAGACTCACCTTTAGGTATTCTATATATACAAACATTTAAAAAGCTTCCTATGATAGTTCCAAAAATAAAAGCCAAAATACCATAATAAATATCCATAGTTATTCTCCATTTTTAAAAAGCAAAACCCTGTATCCATAAAATATTTATGAATACAGGGTCGGTTGCATCACTAACTCCAATACACACAAGGATGCCCAAATTAAAGTGTGTACCTCATCGTTCCCCTCAATTTGTTTAATTTTAGCATAAAAACACTCCAGTTTCAATAAACTTTGGAAAATAATTTAACTGCCAAATATTAAAACTTTCACTCAAATCACTCTAATAACCGTAAAAATTATACTTGCATAATATGACATTTTATTATACAGTATATTCAAATTTTATTATTTATACTATAATTAATCTACATATAAATATCAATTTAAAAATGAATATACTAGCCTTTAAATATCCTTATAAAATAGGAGGTTAATATGGAAATTTATAATGGAAGCAATGAACAAATATACAAAAGAGCCTTAACTGGAGCCAATATTTCACTTTGGGAATGGGATTTGGAAAAATGTTGTATATTTTTTTCAGATAACTTTAAAAATATCCTAGGATATAACACTGAAAATTTTAAGAATCTATTTGATTTTATTGAAGAAATTGTTATCCCCCCGGATAAACTAAGTGCCAAAAACGATTTAACTTTTTTTATAAAAGGCAATACGGAAACTTACAGAAGTGAATTCAAAATATCAACCAAGGAAAAGCATATTAGATCATTACTTGTTAAAGGTGCCGCCACCAGAAATTCAGCAGGTGAAATAATTTTACTTTCCGGTTCAATAAATGATGTAACACAAAAAAAGAGATTAGAAGAATATATTAATTACTCTGCTTACTACGATTCTCTCACAGGATTGCCAAACAGAATCTTATTTAGAAACGACTTAAAAACAATCTTAGACAACTATAAAAACGGTGCCCTGATATTTATAGACATTGATGACTTTAAATCAGTTAACGATACCTTCGGCCATGATTATGGAGATCTACTTCTTGTAATTTTCTCCCAGCTGATAGCCATGTGTATAGAACCTTATGGAACTTTATATCGACTTGGAGGAGATGAATTTATGCTCCTTATTGACAAACTTAATTCCTATAATGAATTAAAAAAACTCTGTATGGAAATATCCCATTATCTAAAAAATCCTTTTGAGGTTAAAGAAAAACAAATATATATAACCATAAGTATAGGTATTGCTCTATTTCCGGAAGATAGCAGCGATGTAGCAGAACTGTAAAAATATGCGGATTTAGCAGTATTTGAATCAAAACAAAAGGGCAAAAACACTACTACTTTTTTTAAAAAAGAATTATTTTATTTTTATCGAAGAAAACTTATTATTGAGCAGGAACTCAAAACAGCAATTGAAAATAATGAACTTTATATACTATATCAACCTCAAATAGATGCTGTAGAAAATAAAGTAATAGGCTTTGAATCTCTACTAAGATGGAAAAATAGAAAACTTGGCTTTATTTCACCACAAGAATTCATACCAATATGTGAAAGCACAGGAATTATTATAGACATAGGTGAATGGGTTCTAAATTCCGTATGTAAAATGATCTATGAATTACAACTAAAGGGTTTTAAGATAGAAACCATATCAGTAAATGTTTCTCCTATTCAATTGAGAAATAGTGATTTTATTACCAGGCTTATTAATATATGTGAAAAAAATCAAATTTCCCCTTCTCTACTGGAAATTGAAATAACAGAGGGTACATTGATAGATTTATACGCATGCAAAATAAAAACCTTAGATGAACTGCTAAAAAAAGGGGTCAGAGTTGCAATAGATGATTTTGGTACAGGATATTCATCTTTAAACTATTTAACCATATTGCCAGTAAATACATTAAAAATTGACAAATCTTTTATTGATAATATCGAAAGTAAAAAGAATAAAGCTGTAATAAAATCTATAATTAATCTATGTAAATCGTTAAATTATAACATTATTGCAGAAGGTGTCGAAACTAAAAGACAGCTAGACTGCCTTCTCCATATTGGTTGCAACATAATTCAGGGATATTATTTTAGTAAACCTCTGCCTGTAAATAAAATTGAAAATATCTTAAAAGAAAAAAATAAATTTGGAGGATTTCAATTTGAATAATTTAAACAAAAAAATATCAAAAGACTCTAAATATATTACATTAATATTAGATATGCAGTGGAAAATAATATGTGGCAATAAAAAGGCTTTATCAGTTTTAAAGTATACAAAGGAAGAACTCCTGTCAATGACTGTATTTAATCTAATCTCATCAGATGAAAAAAGAGCTGTAATCAACCAGTTAAAAAATTTTAACAGTGAGGAGTTTCATTTTAATACCTTCTATTGCACAAAAGATAGTTTAAAATTTCCTGTAGAGGTATCTTTTATTCCCATGGAATTAAATTCAAATAAAATAATTTTAAATCTCATAAGAGATATTACATTAGAATTACAAAGAGAAGAAGAAATAGAAACTCTTGCTTCTATTGTGGAATATTCAGAGGATGCCATTTTAAGTAAAGATTTAAATGATATTATTACAAGTTGGAACAAAGGCGCTGAAAAGCTCTATGGTTATAAGAAAGATGAAATTATAGGGACGCATATATCTAAACTTATACCTGATGAAACCATTGGAGATGTGGAGATAATTCTAGATAAAACAAAAAAAGGTATAGAAATATACCACCATGAAACTACTCGATTAACCAAAAGCGGAAAAAAGATATTGGTATCAATATGCATTTCCCCAATTTACAATAGAGAAAAAAAAATTATAGGGGCATCAGCAATTGCCAGAGATATATCAGATAAAAAATCAAAGGAAAAGCAATTAAAAGAAAAATATGAAGAACTTTCAGCTATATATGAAGAACTTGCTTCTACAGAAGAAGAATTAAGAAGTAATTATATAGAACTGGAAAAAGCAAAAATAGAAGCTGAAAATGCAAATATAGCAAAAGCTAACTTTCTTGCAAATATGAGTCATGAAATTAGAACTCCACTAAATGGCATTATAGGAACCATTGACTTAATTTCATTAATGGAGATAAGAGAATGTACAAGACCATATCTGGAAATATTAAGAAACTCCTCAACTCACCTATTGGATATAACTAATAACATTTTAGATATATCCAAAATAGAATCAGGTAAAATTGAATTACATATGAAAGTATTTGATTTGAAAAATATGCTGGATACTTTCATAAGGGAAATTTCATATGCATGCTCAAACAAAAATATAAAATTCACATATTTCATAGATCCTTTGATTCCCTCTGAATTAATAGGAGATGAATTAAAATTAAAACAGATCCTTATAAATCTGTTTAATAATTCACTTAAATTTACAAAGAAAGGGCATATATTATTTAAAGTCAAAAAAATATCTCAAGTAAATGAAAAGGTAATTTTGGAGTTCTCCATAGAAGACACAGGTACAGGTATTAAAGAAAAATTCAAAAAACAGATCTTTAAAAGATTTGTTTATCAACAAGTACCTCAAAATGAATATTATTCTACTACAGGTCTTGGACTTTTAATATCTAAAGAACTAGTAAAAATCATGAATGGAGACATATGGTTTGAAAGTGCTGAAAATATAGGAAGTACTTTTAGTTTTACAGCAGAATTTTTACTGTATTTCAATAAAGCTGTAGATAGCAAATTAATGCCCGAGGATACTGTTCCCCACACTTTAAACAAAAATATTTTGATAGTAGAAGATAATGAAATAAATATGCAAATAGCCTGCGGTATGTTAAAAAAACTAGGTTATAATTTTTTAAGTGCCTATAATGGAAACCAGGCATTAAAAATTCTGGAAACCATGTCTGTAGATTTAATACTTATGGATATACAAATGCCAGAATTAAATGGCCTTGAAACCACAAAGATAATTAGGAAAAATGAACTTCACGAAAAATGTCACATGCCTATAATTGCAATGACTGCATACGCCATGCCCGGTGATAGAGAACTTTGTATTGAAGGAGGAATGGATGATTATATTTCAAAACCTTTCGATATATATATATTAAAAAATATTCTACAGCGATTTTTATGATTAAAGAATTTAAAAATCTTCCCTATTTATATTGACACAATAATATAAATATGATATTTTAGTGTTGCACAAAATTGATTTGAAGGAATCGTATAACCGGCGGCAGTGGAATTAACCACAAGGAGTACGATTTTTAAAAGCCGACCGCCTGGGCAATCAAAAAGTCCAGGTGGTCTTTTTGATTAATATCAAGAATTAAGATAATTTGCAATTGAATTCATTACAAATTACAAAATATTATTGAAAAGAGGGGCTTTTATGAAAAAAAAATGGAAGAATTTTAACACAGGAAATTGGACAGAAAATATTGACGTAAGAAATTTCATACAAAAAAATTACACTCCTTACACTGGAGATGAAAGTTTTTTAACCTCCCCTACAGAAAAAACCAAAAAAGTATGGAAAAAATCTGAAGAACTTATTTTAGAAGAAATTAAAAAAGGTGGAGTGTTGGATGTAGATACAAATACTGTATCTGGAATAGATAATTTTAAGCCTGGTTATATAGACAAGGAGAATGAAGTTATTGTGGGACTGCAGACAGATGCACCACTTAAAAGAATAGTAAATCCTTTTGGTGGAATAAAGATGGCTAAAGATGCCCTTACAGATTATGGATACAGAATTGATGAGAATATGAACAATATATTTACAAAATACAGAAAAACCCACAACGAAGGTGTATTTGATTCATACACAGAGGAAATAAGAGCTGCAAGACATGTAGGTCTTATAACAGGACTTCCAGATGCCTATGGAAGAGGAAGAATAATAGGAGATTTTAGAAGAGTTGCACTCTATGGAATAGATTATTTAATTGAAGAAAAGAAGAAAGATTTAAAGACCCTTAAAAGTCCTGATATGCTGGAAGACATACTAAGACAGAGAGAAGAAGTATCAGAGCAGATAAAAGCTCTTTATAAGATTAAAAATATGGCTGCAAGTTATGGAATAGACATATCAAATCCAGCCGGAAATGCAAAGGAAGCCGTACAATTTACCTATCTTGGCTACCTGGCAGGCATAAAAGAAAATAACGGAGCTGCAATGTCTCTTGGAAGGGTTTCTACATTTTTGGATATATATATTGAAAGGGATTTAAAAGAAGGGGCTTTAACTGAACAAGAAGCCCAGGAACTTATAGATCAATTTGTAATAAAATTAAGACTTGAAAGACATTTGAGAACTCCAGACTATAATGAACTATTTGCTGGAGACCCTAACTGGGTAACTGAATGCATAGGTGGTATGTCCATAGATGGAAGAACACTGGTTACTAAAAACTCCTATAGATTTTTAAATACCCTTACAAACTTAGGACCTGCCCCTGAACCAAATATAACAATACTATGGTCACAAAACTTGCCTGAGCCTTTTAAAAAATACTGCAGCAGAATGTCTATTGAAACAGATGCTCTGCAGTATGAAAATGATGACCTTATGAGACCTGTATATGGAGATGACTATGGCATAGCCTGCTGTGTATCTGCCATGGCTCTGGGAAAAGAAATGCAATTTTTCGGTGCCAGATGCAATATTGCAAAATCCCTCTTATATGCCATAAACCAGGGCTCAGATGAAAAAACCTTTGAAAAAATAGTACCCCATATAGAAAAAATGGAAGATGAGATTCTAAATTATGAAAAAGTAAAGAAAAATTATTTTAAGGTACTTGAATATGTGGCAAAATTATATGTAAATGCCCTCAACACCATTCACTATATGCACGATAAATATGCCTATGAGGCAGGACTTATGGCCCTTCATGATACCAAGGTCCACAGATTTCTTGCCTGCGGTATAGCTGGTCTTTCAGTGGCAGCGGACTCATTGAGTGCCATAAAATATGGAAAAGTTACCCCAATTAGAAACCAGAAAGGCACAGCAGTGGCTTTTAAAACAGAAGGTGATTTTCCAAAGTACGGTAATGATGATGACAGAGTAGATGATATAGCTGTGGAAATTGTAAATAAATTCATAAGTGAACTCAGAAAAACTGAAACCTATAGAAATGCAGAGCATACCCTCTCTGTACTTACCATAACTTCAAATGTAATGTACGGTAAAAAGACAGGAGCCACACCAGATGGAAGAAAATCAGGAGAACCTTTTGCCCCAGGTGCCAACCCAATGCATGGAAGAGATAAGGAAGGCGCTCTGGCATCTTTAAATTCAGTGGCTAAAATACCTTATCGCTCTGTGTGCCAGGATGGTGTTTCAAATACATTTTCCATTGTACCAGATGCCCTGGGAAAAGATTTAAACACAAGAACAAATAATCTGGCCTCCATTTTGGACGGATATTTCTCAAAGGGAGCACACCATTTAAATGTAAATGTAATGCACCGTGAAACCCTGTTAGATGCTGTGGAAAATCCCGAAAAATATCCAACTTTGACTATACGTGTTTCAGGATATGCAGTTCATTTTATAAAACTTACAAGACAGCAGCAGGAAGAAGTAATCAAAAGAACTTTCCACCAAAGAGTTTAAAGGTGACTTTATGGGGAAAATTCATTCCATAGAAACTATGGGGCTTGTGGACGGTCCTGGAATAAGAGTAGTGGTATTTTTTCAAGGGTGCAGATTAAGATGTGCCTTCTGCCATAATCCAGATACCTGGATTATGGATGAGGGTATGGAGATAGAAGCTAATGAACTGATAAAAAAAGTATTAAAATTCAAGGTGTATTTTGAAAAATCAGGAGGAGGAGTTACCTGCTCTGGAGGGGACCCACTTATGCAGCCTGAATTCCTGCTTGAATTTTTCAAGCTGTGCAAAGAAAACAATATAAACACAGCCTTGGATACTTCAGGTTTTGGAAAGGGAAACTATGAAGAAATTTTGAAATATACAGATCTTGTAATTCTGGATATAAAACATGTAGATAAAGAAGGTTATAAAAATTTGACTGGAAGTTCCATGGATGAATTTTATCACTTTTTAGAGGCTGTGAACCGTTCAAATTGCCGATTATGGTTAAGACATGTAATGGTGCCTGGAATTACAGATAATTATGAAGCTATGGACAAATTATTGAATATAATCCGCAGTCATATACCCTTAGATAAAATAGACAATTTTGAAATTCTTCCATACCATACACTGGGGATAAATAAATATGATAAGTTAAAAATACCTTATAAATTAAATGATGTCAGTACCATGGATATAAAACAGGCAAAAATATTTGAAAATTATATTATTAAAGAGTTAAGGATTAAAAATTAAAAGTGAAGAGTAAATGAAAGTTTTTTCTCCACTTTGTTTCGAAAAACTTTAAAAACAAATCCCATTAAATCATAACTTTAATGGGATTTGTTGGATTTTATGAAGTTTCACTGAAAAAAATCATCCTTAACTCTTCACTATTAACCCTTAACTATTAATTTTTAAAGTCTTCTATTCTTATAACATTATCTATTGTAATTACTGGTTTCAAATTCATAAGCTCCTCAATTGCACTACTTACATCTGCTTCACTGGTCTTGTGGGTAAATAACACTATTGTCACTTGACCTTTGGAGTTTTCTTCACCTTTTTGTATTACAGAACGGAGACTTACATTGTATTTTCCTAAAATTGTTGTTATCTCTCCAAGCACTCCCGGCTGATCTATTACAGTAATTCTGATATAAAATTTACTATGGCTTTCACTGATATTTTGTATTTCCCTGTGCCATAAGTCATTTTGTGCTATATGACTGTAATTTGCCACATCTACATTACTCCTCAATATGGCAACAATATCACCTACCACAGCACTACCCGTTGGAAGACTTCCAGCTCCCCTTCCGTAAAACATCAGATCTCCTACTGCATTTCCCTTTATAAATATGGCGTTAAAGGAATCATATACATTTGCAAGAGGATGCTCTTTCGGGATCATTGTAGGCTGTACCTTAAGCTCAAGTTTTCCATTACTCTCCTTTGCAATAGCAAGCAGCTTGATTACCATATCAAATTTTTTGGCATATTTCATGTCTATGGATTCAATTTTTGTAATGCCTTCTCTATATACATTATTTACATCCACCTTTGTTCCAAAAGCTAAAGATGAAAGTATGGCAAGCTTATACTGGGCATCAAATCCCTCAATATCGGAGGTAGGGTCAGCTTCTGCATATCCCATATCCTGGGCCTGCTTTAGAGCCACGTCAAAATTCAGCCTTTCCAGCTGCATTTTGCTTAAGATATAATTTGTAGTACCATTTACTATTCCATAAAATTCTTCTATTTTATTGGCAGTCAAACTCTCTTCTATTCCCTTTATTATAGGAATACCTCCTGCCACACTGGCCTCATAATTAAATACCACACCTTTGTCATGAGCTTTTTCAAAAAGCTCATCTCCCTCAGTTGCAATAAGCATTTTATTTGCAGTTACTATATGTTTATTTCTGTCCATACATTTTAGCATATATTCTTTGGCAGGTTCTATTCCACCCATAACTTCAATTACAATTTTAATTGAATCATCTTCTAATATATCATTAAAATCTGTAGTTATAATCTCCTCTGGAACTTCCACATCTCTTTTTTTATCTTTATTTCTCACAAGGATTTTTGCCACTTCCACGTCATAGCCGGATCTTTTCATTATCTCTTTTTTATTGGAATCTAATATCATCCAAACTCCGGTTCCCACATTTCCAAGCCCCATTAACGCTATTTTCACCTTTTTCATAATTGCATTCTCCTTCCTGTATTTAATATCTATATTTACAAAACATTTTATACTCCTTTTAAAAATCACTTGATTGAAGTATTTCCATTTGCTTCATTAATTAGCAGTATACCAAATAAGTCAGGATTATTATAGCATATTTCCAACTTATTAGCCATATAAAAACATATAAATGACAAGTTAAGATTAACCTTGTCACTTATATGCCTTTTTTGCTCTATTTACAATAGTTTTTCTTTTCTCGCTTATTATAACATTTAATCTGCCAAAGTTATATCCGTGCTGATATTATTTTTAGTAGTACTTACATCCAGCGTGGAAGTACCCAGCAAATTCTGTTTATTATCATATAGATAGACTTTTACTGTGTCTTGGGCAACAAATAAAAATACCGATTTACCTATATCACATAAGTTATTACTGCCTTCTATCTTATATTTTGATACACCAGGTAAATTTGCAGCAGATATAGTTATTGTCTTTGCTATATCAATAATTGGAGAAACCTCCACATTTGCCGAAATAGTATAGCCATTATTCTCTTTAGAAGCTACATTAAAATACAATACAACAGACTTTGGCAGATTTTCTTGTTTTTTAGATTTAGAACTTTTATCTATGACTAATTTATAATTATGGGACAATTTATATCCTCCAGAAGGCGGATTAATTTCTACTGAATTTTCATCCTCTCCCTGAGAAGCACTTAAATTAGAAATACTTCCATCTGTAAGATCTTCAATTCTAATATTATTATTCAAAGAATCAATATCTGCCGGAGATGTAAATTCTACCGTCCAGATTTTATTCACATTACTTATAACCTTGGTTCCCATATTTTTAAAATCTTCTTCTGCTGAAATACTAAAAGTATTATAAGAAACACATAAGATTACTACCAGGGTTAAAATCAAAGCAACTTTCTTCATAATTCTTTTCAAAATTTTCCTCTCCCTTGAACAGTACTTACTACTGTAATTTTAAACTTATATTGTTCTTGGTGGTGGAAACATCCATATCAGCTGTTCCAAGTACATTTCCACTAGAATCACATATATAGACTTTCACAGTATCTTCTGATATCAATGAAGCCATGGTCTCCCCTATATCAAATAACTTATTGTTCTCATCAATCTTATACTTTGATGCACCAGGCAAATTTGTAGAAGTTACAGTTATCTGTTTAAATACACTGATAATCGGTGACACAGTAATATCTGCAGATAGAGTATACTCATTATCCTCCTTTGAGGCAACTATGAAATTAAGTGTGGTAGTTTTAGATAATGGAGTTCCACTTTCCAGTTTTATATTCTTATTTACAGTGATTAGATAATTATGGCCTACTGTATACCCTTCAGAAGGTGCTTTTACTATAACAACAGATCTATTGTCTCCCTGTACAGGACTTATTGGAACATTATTCCCTGTGGTGACATCCCTAATTTCTACGTTGCCAGCTACAGAGTCAAACTCTATAGGATTATTAAAAGTTATTGTCCACGTTTTATTTACATCAGTTATTGTTCTGGTTCCAAGATTTACAGTGTCACTGTCCTCTGCTAAAACAGCCCCATTGCTGAGACATAAAAACATAAATAGGGTTAATGCTATTAAACTGTATTTTTTAATCCTTTTTATCAATTTAGCTCCTCCTTTCAACACCTGAGAAGTGGATATGTTATTTTGTTTAAAGGAGGAAGATGTTTACTTCCTCCTATTTTTTATTGTAATAATCCTTATAGATTATTACTGTAAAATATTAAATTTAAACAGTTAAAACATCCCAAGATGATCCAGATTCATTCCAAGTAGCTGTAAATGACTTAGTGTTTCCTGCATTATCTGTTATAGTAAATATTACTGTTTGACCATCGCTTGCTACAATTCCATTTATGGTACAAGTATTTCCTCCTGATACAGAAGAAGCCACTTTTGTTCCTGATGCCGTACCACCACTAGTTACTGCAACTGAAGCCCAGTCAGTTTCAGTACCTCCTGCCTTTAACACCAATGAACTTGATGTTGATGAACCGTCAGTTGTTGGCAGAGTGATTGTTTTATCAACAATATATACAAATGGTGTTGAAGTATTAATTATACTTCCGTCATCTGTAGCTTTAACTGTCAGTGTATGTGAACTTACTGATAGAGCACTAGTAGTAATTGTTATTGTGGTACTTCCTACTGCTACTGTTCCACTTCCTATATCATTACTGCCATCATAAACAGTTACCGTATTCCCTGCTGATACACCTTTGACCACTACATCTGGAGTTTCATCATTTAAAGTTGCTGGTGATGTTGTTTTGCCTGCTACTGAAAATATTACTGGTAATGGTGCATTAGTAAGAGTGAAATTAGATTTGGCTGTTGATAATGCATTTAAATTAGCATTTGTTCCATTTGCTACACTTAAAACATAAATATCATAAGCTGTTCCATTTGCAATAACCGCTCCATCAGTATCCTTAGCTGTTGCACTTAATGTTGTTGTTATATTTCCTCCTGTCTTTCCAACAGTAGTATAGTTTGCTGATGATACAGCATTTGCAGCTGCCAAATTAAATGTTTTTCCATGTTTTACTACAAATATCCTATAAGATCCCACCTTTGTTGATTCATCTGATGCTGCATTAAACTTAACTTGTAAATCACTACCTTTATTATCATTTCCAATGTCAGCAGCTTCCACATTAGTTACAGCTGCTGGAGCACTATTAAAGTTTATAGTAACTGGTGTTGTTTGAATATCTGCACTAGTTCCTCCTGTTGTTGGTGATATTGCTGATTCATCTATAGTAAATACTAAATTACTTATACTGTCTGTCTTTTCACTTGAACTTGCAGTACCTTCAATAACTATTCCAATATGGGTATCATCCAATTTTACTGCCTTATAAGTTAACCCTGTTGGCAAAGCTCCAGTAGTTACTGTTACCTTAGCTGTTATAATATCATTTACAGCTCCATTTACCGTTCCATTCTGTATTTCCACTGCTATAGTATCTGTTGGGGTTCCTGACACGGTTCCCTTTACAGCACCAGTATTATCCACTTCATTGAATACTGTTGGAGAAATTGATTTTATACTTGGTGACAAGGTCAGTGCATATTGGGTCCTATTACTTTCTTGCTTTCCGCTGTCAGTCCTTGTTACGTAAATGCTAGTTTCATTAGCTGGTATTCCTCCTGATATAGTCACTGATACAGAACCTGATACGCTATAATTAGTTGCTGAACCTAACAGACTTCCTGAAGAACTATACACCTTAATTGTGGAACCATATGGTATATTATTTACTTCTACAGTATTGTTATCTGGAACTGAAATATCAGCTGAAGCTACAGGATCTGAAACAGTTGCTGTATTATCCACATAGAAATTATAAGTTTTATGGTCCTTTTTACCATTTACAACATTTACGGTATTTAAATCCAATTGATAAGTACCTTTTAAAGTTATAGCTCCGCTTGTAACTGCAGCACTGCCAGGTTCTGTGGGATTTATAATATCGCCATTCGTATCTAAAAGCTGTGTTACATATCCATCACGTATAAGTGTTGGTATGGTTAAACTCTCCCCTTTGGTTGTATCCTCAGTTATTGTAATTCCAGCTGTTATGCCAGCACTATATGTGCCATTATCAGTTATTCCATCAATCTTAGGTAAAACTGGAATTCTAGTAGTATCTACTATAAAATATTTAATTGTATCTGTAGTTGCTTTGTTATCATCTGCCTGGGATGTTACTGTTAATTTATAATATCCATCCTGGGTAACAGGGGTATTAGGTGCAAAAGAAACTTTGGCTGCGCTATTCCAATCTTTGACCTTTATAGTATTTAAGTCTACTTGTGACAAATTCCTAACAGACTCCAATTCAAGTCTCTGAATTACCGCTGTACTTGAAGTACTTGGATAATCAGTCCATCTAGGTGTGGCATTATAGTAAGTTAATGCATCTGTAGTTGGATCTACCGATACCCAATTATCTGATGCATTCTTTTTCATCGTTCCTGGATTTTCAACCATACTTATATCCACAGTCTGCGGTTTTCCTGCAGTAACGGCAAAGTTTATAGTGGTTTGAGATTGTCCTTTTAGACCTGATGGAGTTTCTTTAACAGCGGTTACTACAAGCTTGTAGTTCTTTCCAGTTCCTGTTATATCTGTTGTTTTAATAATACTATCAGCGGTTGTTGCTGTTTTATCAGCATTTAGCTTTATTAAATCACTACTATAATTATTACCTGTAACATTTGTGATACTGGTATTAGTAGTATTATCCGTTAAATTATAAAGTACTGCTGTATAAGTGACCTTCCCATTACTATCATCTACATTAGCTGGCCAAACTACAGTTAAATCACTTCCAATTGAATAAGTTCCTCCATCTGTAATTCCTGTAACCACTGGTGCCGGAAATAATCCATAGGTGGCAATATCACTTTGGAGATAAGGTCCATTTGCCTTTTTCCTTACAGAAACCTGAAGAGATCTTGTCATTGATACAGGAGTACTTATAGTTGAACAAGCAGTCCAATCAGATGGGTTTGGACTAGTAACACTATCATATGCATAGCTGTATTCCATATCTACAGTAGTTCCCAAAATTCTGCTGTTAGTTAAATCTACCGATACACCATCTAATTTAGGCTTTCCTACTTCCACTGCCGCAGATGGAGCACTGTCATTTCCATTGGTTGCAACTATCCTTAACTGTTTTAAGTCAGTCATACTCTTTAATGCTTCCACTGATATACTTCCATCAGAAGCTGCTTGTCCATTATTACCTACAGTTACTTCTACACTGGAATCTGGAACATCCGGTAAACTGCCAGTATTAGGATCAATTGTCTCTAAGAATACCTTGTAACTCATTCCCGATTTCAATCCTGTAATTTTTCCATTTACAGCATCTACAGAAAAATTCACTGGAGCTTCCGGCCCATACATATAAGCTGATTTTTCCCCTTCTGATTTATTTGTCCTGGTTACAGTAATATACAAATAGTCTCCATTTGAATTCAGATTTAGCCCACTGGCAACAGCTGTACCATTAGCCGCAGCAGTAGCTGTCTTAATTGGTTTGGTATCTGTGTAATTTGTATATATGCTTATAATATCCCCTTGACTCAGTTTTGTTACTGTAACTGTATCCTTACTTCCAACTCCATTTACAACCGTAACATTGTTTATATCTATAACTCCAGAGTCTAAAATTACATTAAGAGAAACTTTATTTCCATAGCCTAAAATTGTTCCCTTAAAAGTATACACTCCCTTTGATGGCTTTGGTATTGTCTTGTCCCAGTTCACCACAAGTTGTGCTGTTGAATTATCACTCATTGTAGCAGCTACCCTGTCTGGAAAATTAACTTTATTTATATCATCTGTTCTAATAGTATCTATGGTTCCCAGTTTACTTATCTTTAAAGTTAACTTAGGTTTTGTTACCGCTGTTCCCTTTACCGTACCATCAGAGTCCTTAGGAACATAATACAATTTTCCACTCTTAGTGTAATAAATATAATCTCCAATAATATTCACATACTCAACTGAATCATCCACAATTTTATAACCATTTCCTGACCTTTTGTCTAATTTATATAATTTTCCACTATCTACATAACTTTTATAGTAAATATTATTGTCATCTTCGGCACATATAACAGTTAGTATGTCATTTACAGGTTTTAATGTAGTGCTGTTTCCTTTACCTGTAGGAACATTTGTAACTGCTACCACACCATTTGGATTTGAATAGTAGGAACCACTGGATGCATATAATAATCCATTTTTTCCAGTATAGAATACAGAACTATCCCCTAAAACATTTAAAAATTGAACAGAAACATCACTAACTGTAGATTTTGTGCTGTTGGTAAGAAGATATTTATATAATTTATTATCATCTAAAGTATTTACATAGTATAAAAAATTATTACTTCCTGCACTTAACATACTAGCTGAATCGCTACAAAGCTGTCTTCTGCCCTGGGAATCTATTACATATATTCTGGCTCTGTCGCTGTGATTGATATAGTAAATTTTCCCTGATAATATATTTAAACAGGAAGCCATATCATCAGCTACTTTTTGTTTTTGGGTACCATCTGTCCTTACTTTATAAATTTTTGAATCATCAGTATAGTTTATATAATATACCCAATCTCCTAATAAATTTATATACCCTACCTTATCATCACTTATAGGTGAATTATCCACCCCTGATACACTTTTTTTATAGAGTTTATTTTTATCAGCAGTATTAACATAATACATCCATTCATTATCTGAATCTACAACAGAAAAACCTGTATTCACCAAATTAACAGAAGAATTTCCATTTCCTGTTTCAATTTGTTGACTGCCATCATAATGTAAAGATACAGGTACATCAATAGTACCACTGTCACCCCCAAGAGATACCCCCATTACTGACCCACTGGCTATATCTTTTTGCTTTGTATCATATATAGTTAATTTGGGTGTACTAGTTAAAGCTGTTCCTATATAAGTATTAACTTGAGTCAAAGGAACCGTAGAACTAGTATCTATACTAAAGTAAGCAGCATCCTGCAATCCTAAAACTTGAGTTACTTTTACAGTATAGGCATATAAGGTTTGACTTCCAACTGTAATCTTTTTATAAGTTATATTTATTACAGCGGATAAATCTCCTACATTTATTCCATTTGGATCAAACTCATTGTTGGAATCAGCTACTAATTTTTGAACAGTTCCACTTGAGGTGTAATAATTTAATGTATTTCCAACTCTGTTTACTATTTGTGAATCATCAAGAGTAGAACCTGTAAATATATCTTTAGTTACATTATTACTATCAACATAAAAAATAGAACCTAAATTATTCATTACCTCATCATTTATTTTTGAGATATTGCTAGTCAAGTAGCTTATATCATAAACATTACTTCCAACTACTATGGCATTGGCGGGCAGCTTTGCTTCTACTGCTGCACTAAGTCCTAGTACTATGGATGCAGTTATGACCAGCATTTTAGTTTTCTTCATTAAATAACCTCCCTTTATATAACTTACAGGAAAGGACAAATCTCTGCCCTTTCCTAATTATCTAATCAGTTACTGTTATTGTAATCCTGACAGGATTATTACTGTAATGACTTATAGTTGCATTTACATAATAAATATTGGCTTTAGTTGGATCTATAGTAGGTGGATTCCACAAAAGAACATGCACTTTCTTTGATGTCCTGTTGCCATCTTCTCCAATTATAGCTGCACTTATCAAATCTGATAAATCAGACATATTTACACCATTTGGATAATCTGCTCTGCTGATAGTTATTTCTGAATTAAGAGAAATAATCTTTGGCATTATTCCTATAGTTGCTTTTACTTTAACATTGCCCTTGATAACACCGTATAAAGTAAACTCTGCAACTCTGCATCCATCTACATAATCGTCATCTTTAAATTGAGAACTTATACTAACAGCTTCTGTCCAAGTAACTGCCACTTGTTTTCCTGTGGAAGGATCAGCTACTGTAGTTGGATAATTTTCCCCTTGCATTATAGCATCTAATTCTCCTAAATCTTTTGAATCATCTGGGTTATCAGGATTATCTGGATAATCTGGATCATTTGGATCAGTTCCTCCTTCTCCTGTAACTATAAGCATAAGGCCTACTTTTTTGCTGTATCCACTTACAGTTCCTTCATAGGTATATACTCCAGTGCCATACTTGGTTTCATTTCCCCAGGTTACAGCTACATCCTCAGTAGAACCATCGCTCATTAGAGCTTCTACCATAGTTGGGCGAGTATAATCAGACTTTTTAGCTACAGTTGCCTTTATATTTGCAATACTCTTTATGGTTTTTGTAGAACCTGCAGTAATTGTCAAAGTAAGTTTAACCTTTTTACTGTACTTATCCACTGTACCATTAAATATATAAACTCCCGGCTTGTTTCCAGATTGTGTTCCATAATCCCAGTTTACAGCCACTTCATCCGTAGTACCATCTGTCATCTGGGCAGTAACAGTAGTTGGCAGTTTATAACTTGCTTTACTACTTGCAGTTTCAGTTAAGTTATCAATTTTATAGGGAAGTGGTTTTACCGTAAGAGTAGTATATACAGTCTTGTCACTACCGCTTAAAGTTCCCGTAAAAGTATAAATACCAGGTTTTGTGGTGTTTATATTGGTTAAATTCCATTCCACAGGAACTTCCTTTTTAGTGCCGTCTGTGGCAGTTACCACAACAGTGGACCTTGGAGTGTATTTTTCATCCTGCCATATGGTATCTGTAAAATTATTTGTGCTTCCTATATCCAAAGGTAAATTTTTAGCAGTGGTTTCCAAATCATAACTTATAGACCCTGAACCTCCCAACACTTTTAAATTGTTTACTATATGTGTTTTAAGGAAAGTTGAAGTAGACTCATCCAGGGGACTGTCCACAAATAATACTGGTGATGAAGTTTTAGGTGCCAGAGCTGATGCCCCAAGAGAATCAGGAAAATCCTTAGCAGAGGCTATGTAAAGGGTACTTGTATCTATTTCCCCTGCAAAGGCTTCTATGACACTTACATTTTTGTTGTAGGCATTGCCTGTACCTATTCTTTTCACATTGGAAAGACCGCTTATAGCCTCATCACTTATGGTATTTGCATCTCCTACTACATACACCTGATCCATTTTGGAAGTATTATTTAAATATTTTTTAACATCCGCTGGCATATACGCTCCATCTGTCAATATTATAGGTATTTCTTTTAAGGCAGCTATGGCAGCTATGGTCATCCCATCTCTAAAATCATTTCCATTTACAAGAACTACTTCCTTAGACTTACCTACTTTTTTAGCTACTGCCAGGGCTGTTTCATATCTGTCATCTCCTGAAAGTCTTGTAACTTTTATATCTTTTGACTTTAGTGAATCCTCCACACTTTGAGATACTACGCCTTTTCCTCCCACTATAAAAACATTTTTTACATTCAATCTGCTTATTTCAGAGGATGTATAGGCATTCAATGTATCTGGCCCGGTCAAAAGTATAGGTGCATCATATTTTGCTGCAAGTGGAGCCGCTGCAAGGGCATCAGGATAATTTTCTCCATTTACTATTACAGCATAAGCCGCAGTATCCCACCCCGCATCACAGACCTTGGCTGCTGTTTCATATCTATTTATGCCGCTGTACCTCTCAACTTCTGGTGCTGCATATACTTTTACAGTTCCTAAAGCACCTAAAATTGCCAGAGATGTGACAAGCAAAGCTATCTTTTTACTTTTAAGTACATGCTTAGGTTTTAAATTATCCATAAATATGTAAGTTCCTCCTCCCTTTAATTTTGTTCCAACACTGAATTTACAGCATTGAAAAAATTTCTGTATCTATCATACATATTTATCTTCTCTTCTGCAAAATCTTTATTTTTTTGTTTTTCCTCCAGCATATTTTGGAGACTGTCAATGGTGTTAGTGCTGCTGTAACCGGAACCCTGAAGTCCAATCAATTGAATTTGAGCCTTTATATTTTGTATGTCACTTGTGCATCTATCTACCAAAGTTCTATAATAATCATATCTATAGTCTGAATATTCATAGTTAATTTTATTGATTATTTTTTCCATGTCTTTTGCATCATAAGATGAAGAAAGCTGATTTTCCAAGTTTGCCGCTTCTGAATTCATGGCATCCTTTTTGGTAATGTCCGATAGTTCATTTTTAACACTGGTTAAATCATCATTTACATTTTTAAGTTCCAAAGAAGACATTCCTCCTGAAGCTATTTCTTGCTGGAGCCAGTCCATCTCCTGTTTAAGACCTTTAAGTGTATCACTATAGGCTCCTGTATCATAAGGACGATAGAGTACTCTGAACCTCAGCTTGTCGTAGTCACCATATTCATAAACATCTTCAAAATCATTTATTTGACCTTTTATTGACCCATCTATAGTGGAATCTTTGGAATATGTAACATCTCCACTTATGGAACTTATATCAAAATCCCTGTAATAAAGTGAATTTTTATAAGAAAGTATTGGGGTATAGTCGAGTATTGGATTGTCCTCCAAATATAATGTATTTAAATTCTTTAGCCCCTTTAAATAGGTTAAATCGTCAATTCTATTATTGCTTAAATTTAAGTATTTTAACTTGGTCAGGTATTGCAGCGGCTTTAAATCATCCCCGTCTATCCTGCTATTATTGCTTAAATCCAGATAAGTTAAATCCGTTAATTCTTCTAGAGGCTCCAGATTACTTACACTTGTATCACTTAAATTCAAGGTGGTCAGGGTTTCAAGCTCTTTTAAATTAGTGAGACTTGCCACATTTGTACCTTTTAAATTCAATGAAGTAAGCCTTATTAAATATTCCAGTTCATCCAAGTCGGAACTATCTATGGAATTTTTATAACTGTAACTTCCGCTTACACTAGAATTGCTTAAATCCAGAAAAGCTAGATGGGTCATATTTTTAAACACACTGTCACTTGTCTTGTCATAATCCGAATCATCATCATCTTTGGTATTTTCTCTTGAATGACTGAGATCACTTATATTATTATCGCTTAAATTCAATTGTTCTAAACTTGTAAGGTTGGACAAATATGAAACGTCTGATATTTTATTATGGCTTAAATTGAGATCTTTAATATCATACAGCTTCAAAAGAGGTTTTACATCTTTTATCTGGTTATAACTTAAATCCAGACTCTTTAAATTCACACAACTCTCAAGTCCACTTATATCTGTTATACCTTCATTGCTTAAATTTAAAGATGTAATATTCTTTAAATCCGAATAAGCAAGAGTTCCAATAGGTTTTCCAACCTTATCCCTTATAAGTTTTTCCAGTTTGGAATCCTGAAAAGTAGTGATAGATGAATCTCCCGTACTTGTATTTTTATCCCCAATTATATATCCAAAGATCTCCCTTACCCTGGAGTTTGGCAGTACTCCCTCTCCCCCTAAAACTGTAATATATTCAGGGTTAGTACTATCGTTATTATAATTAGGTATTTTAGTTAGAATAAGATCTTTTATAAGATTTGAATTTGATGTACCTGAAAGTATGACAGGTGCTCTATTTTTAGCTGCTTCTGCTGCTCCTGACAGTGCATCTGCAAACCCATCTCCCGAGGCCACAAATATATTATTTAAGCTGAACAAATCATATTTGGTTGAATAGTCAGTTTTTGTATAGTCATCGTCATCAACGTCGTCGTAATCCACATCTGTTCCAGTAGATTTTTCAAGAAATCTGGCTATTACATTTATATTTCTCTCATATTTATCACTACCTGTTATTCTCTCCACATATCCAAATTGTTCATTAGTGACATCATCTTTAAAGGTGTTTTCAAATTCTCTTGCTACATTATCACTTACTACACTGTTGTCACCTACCACAAAAACTTTTATATTCCTGAATTCCCCTTCATTGCTGCTGTTTGTGGTCTGCCCTTTTTGTTTATTGTTATAATCTGAATTTATTACAGTATTTAATTCTTCTATGTAATTTCTAGTACCCTCTGGCATAATATTTTTAGGTACCAGGAGCACCGGAACTCCCATTGCCCCAGCTGCAGAACCTATGGATATGGCATCTGCATAATCCTCTCCTGTAGCCACTGTAAGTGTATTTACCTTTCCAAATTTCTCTGCAATTTTTACAGAAGTATCATATCTGTCCACCCCTCCTATTCTCTCTGTTTGTATATCAAGAGAATTCAACTGATTTAAAATAGTATCACTTATAGAAGCCGTTCCCCCTATTATAAATACTTTTCCCACTTTAAGACTTTTAAGCTCCTCAACTATAGAAGAATCTATATAGGTTCTGTGGGTTAAAAGTATTGGTGCATCATATTTTTTTGCCAGTGGTACAGAACTTAAGGCATCTGGATAATCTTCACCACAGGCTAAAACAGCATAATAGGACGAATCCCATCCATCCTGTGCGACTTTTAGGGAAGTTATATATCTATCTTCCCCTGCCAGCCTCTTTCGGGTAGGATAGGCAGCATTTACTTTATAACACAAAGTAGAACTGATTACAGAGGCTAATATTAAAGTCAGTATTTGTTTTCTTTTCCTAATCAATGTTTTCCTCCAAAATTTTTTATTAATATTTAATCCATGTATTAAGACTTAAATCCTATGGGGATTCAGCCACATAGGATTGTCAATTTAAGGAATCCGAAAATTTAATACCTTATTAAAATTAAGACATAAATTAAATACTCAAATACTTACATTATTTAATTATCGTAGAACATACTGGCATACTTTACATCTATGTTCTAATTCAGTTGTGCCTTAAGCCTTTTTGCTGCCGGCTTATAATTGCCGCATTTTCTATAATACTCCAGAGCATTTTCTCTAAATCCCAGTACATCATATATAACGCCTATATTATAATAGGAAATATAAGTGTTTACCCCTTCTACCCTGGCACAAGAAAATTCAGTACACTTTAAAAAGCTCTCTACAGCCTGGGTAAACCTGGCATTATTCATATATATTAATCCCATAAGAAAATGAAAATCAGCAAAATTTGAGTAAACTTCAGCACAATTTTTAAGTATAAGTGCCTCTTGGTACTTTCCGTTGTTAATCAAAGCATATCCGTAAGTCTCAACTAAATCTTCCACATACTCCAAACTAAAATCCAGGGAAAAAGACAACGCCTTTTCAAAATACATCACTGCATTTTTATAATTTTTTAACATATAATAAGATTTACCCAGTTGAAAATAAAGATATGGATCTTCTAAGTTATCTTTCACCGCCATTTTTAATAAATCTATGTTTCTTTTAATTTTTCCTGTCTTATTTAATACTTCCCGGGTATAGCCTACATGTTCTGCTGTTATATCTACCATCTCAGTTTTATAAGGTTTTCCATCCAAAGCTACAATCTGTTCATGAATTATACCTTCATAATTAAAATAGTTTTTATTGAAAAGTCTATTTATTCTTTCTGTATATTTATTATTTCCATAAGAATCTTCCATGAGGTTTATTCTCTTGATCCTGCCCACCTTATTTCTATTTGAAGGCTCTTCTATGAATTCCTGTACACTACTGCTTGAAAAATCCATAATAAATTCATCTGCATCAAGGATAAGCACCCAGTCATTAGATGCCTTTTCTATAGAATAATTTCTGGCCTTTGAAAAATCATTACACCATTTAAAATCATAGATTTTATCTGTAAATTCTAGAGCTATATCTTTTGTATTATCTGTAGAGCCAGTATCTACTATAATTATTTCATCTACAAAAGAAGCTGCCCCAATAAGACAATTCTTCAGGGTGTTTTCTTCATTTTTTACTATCATACATAAAGTTAACATATATTTTACCTCGGAAATATTCATTAAAATTTCAGTTTATTAATTCATATATTTTTTTATACTACCTATTTCTTCCCATTCAAGTCCTGTTATCCTTATGACCGTCAATAAATCCATTCCCATTTTTATAAGATTTTCTGCTTCTTTTATGCAGGTTATCTCCATTTCTTCCTCATCTTCGCTTATCATATCATCAAACATTCTTTCCAGATTATATATCATACATCCTCCTAATTATCTTTTAACTATATTTTTTAACTTAATTATACCAAATACATTTAGATTTTAGTAACAATATTTTTATCTCAATAAGCTGATTAATTTACCATATATTGTTTCCGCCACGAAATTGTGATATAATTATTCTAAAATTTAGCAATATCATAATATTTAAAAACTTTAATAAAAAGGGGAGAGCTTATTGATTTATTTTTTTATTGGATTGATATTAGGTATCTTCTTGTCCTTTGTAGTATTTTTACATAGACATAATAAAGATAAAGTATTAATTCAGAAATTTTTAAATAACTTATTAAATGACAATTATTACTTTACAATAGATAGAAAAAACAAATCCTCCTATTTAACTTTAATTGATTCTCTCAGAAAAAAATTACTTAAGACCAACTTTAAATTTCAGGTATTATTTACTAAAATTTATTCTGTATCACATAATCTGTCTTCCACAATTGAGTATACCTCCTCATCTACAGAATTACTCTATGAGGAAGCTAATACTCTGTCAGAAACAAATAATACAAGCTCTTATAAGGTAAATGATACCCTTAATATTATAAGAGAAATATCCTCTTTATTTGAAAACATAAAAGATACTTCTAAAAATATTTCTATAACTTCTGATGAATCCCAACAAATTATTATGAAGGGCTTAAAAGATATCCTGGGCATAGTCAGTTCAATTCAGGAAATAAAGTCCTCTACAGACAAAACAATGAAAAATATTAAAGAATTAAAACAAATTTCAATTGAAATATCTTCTATATTAAATACAGTTAATGATATAGCATCCCAGACCCATATGTTATCTTTAAATGCTTCTATTGAAGCTGCACGTGCAGGTGAATACGGCAAAGGATTCAGTGTAGTTGCAAAGGAAATATCAAATCTTGCAGAAAACAGCAAAAATTCTGTTTTGGAAATATCAAAGCTCATTGAAAAAATTGAAAAACAAATTGAAATGGTTATAGAAACCTCTATTCCCAATGAAAAAAATGTGGAAAAAAGTGTTGCCTACTCACAAAATATAGAAAATATTTTAAATGAAATAAAAGTGTCAGTGACAGCTATTGTAAATTCTGTAAATGAAATAATCAATATTACAGACAAAGAATATGAATCTATAAAAAATATGAATTCTAAATGTAATGAAGTACAGGAAAGCTTTGAAGTAATAAGTTCAAATGTAAAAAACATGTATAGTTCTGTTAAAACTCAAAATGAAAGTATAAAGGAATTAAAAGAAATGCAAAAATTTTTAATTGATACCTCTTCGTCTTTAGATTCTTTTTGTGAAAAAATTGAAAAAGACATAGCTAAATTAAACACAGATAAAGTAAAGATAATGTGCAGCGAAATAATTACTCTAATGAAAAAAGATTTATTATCCAATTATAAGCTTTCTTCCCTGGATGAAAACATTCATAAAAAATTATTATGTGATTTTTTGGACAAACACTCTTATATAGAAGCAATTTGGACAAATGATAATATGGGTAAATTTATTTATTCAAATCCACCAAATGGAATAGCAAATGCCAATGTACGTAAATGGTTTGAAGAAAGCATAAAGGGAAAGGAATATATTTCAGATGTATATATATCTGCTATTACCGCAAACCCTTGCGTTACTGTATCTATACCTATTGTAGATTCAAACAATATTATAACAGGTGTTATAGGTATCGATTTAAAAATAGATGTATGATTACAGCACACAAATAATATATGCTATAGACCTTCTGCTTCTTGAAAACTTGAGTTTTTATACATATTGATGTTATAATAGAAAACATTAGCAAGTTTTTAAGACTTAATAATCATTTTAAGGAGGAATAACATTGAATAAAAAAACCTTATGTGTTATTATGACGCTGGCACTAATTATAATACCCTGTGGTAACATCAATGCCGCATCAAATTCCACATCTGAGGAACTAACTCAAACTCAAAATGACAAAAGTCAATTACAATTGAAAATAGATAATTTAAATACACAAATTGACAAAGTTATTAATGACATTTCAAATAATAAAGATGCTATGAATAAAATTGCTGAAAATATAAAAAATACCCAGGCTAAATTAGAGGACGCAAAAAACAATTCTGAAATTCAGAACCACTTATTTAAAAATAGGGTAAAAGCCATGTACATAAATGGTAATGATGCATATCTTGAAGTACTTTTATCATCAGAAAGTTTAAGTGATTTTATCTCTAGAATGGATACCATAACTAGAGTAATACAATTTGATAATAAAATTATTGCTAAACTGAAACAAAGTGAACAAGCTATAGAAGATGAGAAACAAGCCTTATATTATGAAAATAGTAAATTACAGGCTTTAAAAGCAAATAATGAAGTTACTCTATCTAAATTAAATGATGATATAAAAGAGCAAAAAGAATTGCTGGCTAAAACTGCTGAAAAAGAACAACAGTTAAAGGAACAACAATTGGAAGAATCCAAAAATCTATATATCCAGACTTCTCTGGCCTACAGCGGCAGTGATTTAGATAGACAAACCCTATCTCGGGGAGGAATGCCTTCTTCATTTTCCCAGGTATTAAATGTAGTTGCAACGGCATATAGCGGTGATGGTATTACAGCATCTGGTGCCCCAACTAAAAGAAATCCAAATGGTTATAGTACTATAGCTGTAGATCCTAGAGTTATTCCCTTAGGTTCTAAAGTTTATGTGGAAGGATACGGTTATGCTATTGCAGAAGATATAGGTGGAGCCATTAAAGGTAACAGAATAGATATTTTTGTAACCTCAGAAGCTGAAGCACAAAGCTGGGGAAGAAGATCTGTAAATGTATATATATTAGATTAAAAAATAACCTCCTAAAAATGGAGGTTATTTTTTAATGCTGCTGTAATGCTATATTTTAAGAAATTTTATACAATACTCAAATATACTATCCTATTCAAAGTAAAATAATGGATTGTTAAACTTAAATTATTGTATTATACTTAGCACTATATGAGTAATATACTAATGCCTGACAGTTTTAGTACATCATATTCATATAAGGAGGTTAAATAAATTGTTTAAAAAGATATCTTATATAAGTTCTTTATTTCTAATTCTTTTTATATGCACTAACACCTGTATGGTACAGGCTTTTCAAACTACAGATAATTACCAAACTGCAGATAATTACTACGACGCAATAAACAATATATCCTATTCAGATCCCTATACTGCACTAGATTTGCTTTCAAAAGCCCACAGTATTTATCCAAATGATGAAAGATTTATAAACGGCTTAAATGAAAAAGCGGAACTTATACTAAATTGGAGCAGGGGAACTAATCTGAAAGGAAACTACACAGATGCCTGTCAGGGCTATACTACCATAATAAACACCCAGGGAGTATCTGAATATATAAAGGACAAGGCAAATATACTATATTTAATTGCAAAGCAAAAAGATATTTCTATTAAAGATGTGTTAAATCAACCAGAAAACTTCAACTTAATAGAACAATATCAGAAATATTATATGGATTCTGGATATCAATATCAAAGCATAGGATACTATGATACCTTTGACAACTACTTATCCATAGAAAATGCAGTAAGTTACACAGATGACACCATAATAAAATTTGACGTAAAAGGAATACCTATGGTAAATTACAGCGGAAGTTATTATTATAATCCTGTCACCATAGATCAATATGCACTATCTTATTATAATATATATCTAAATTCTAAAAAAACAAATAAAGAAAATCTATATATAAAGCAGGAATTTTTAAATGCTGCAGACTGGCTTATAGATAATATGGACAGCATCGGCGCCATTAGATATGATTTTAATTATAAACATTATTTAGATGATAATGAATTCCAGCCTGGCTGGATATCTGCAATGGCTCAAGGACAAGCCCTTAGCGTATTTTCTAGAGCCTATCATCTTACAGGAAACAAAAAATATATTTCTGCGGGAAATTTAGCTCTTAATTTTTTAACCACCAAAACCTCTCAGGGGGGCCCTATGGACAATTTGAGTTTTCTGGGAAATCAAATGGCTGACTATATATTTTTTCAATTGTATATAACAGATCCGCCTTCATATACTTTAAATGGACATATGTTTACTTTAATAGGACTATATGATTGGTCAAATATTTCCAATAATAAAGATTATAGTGATAAAGCATCTGCATACTTTAAAAAAGGTCTGCTTACATTAAAGTACATACTTCCCTATTACGATATAGGAGGTTTTGTATGTTATGACTTGGGATACTTAACCAGGCCAGGTACACCTCCTACAGTTAATTTTGATTACTATGGAATTCATTTAACTTTGCTAGATGCACTCAATATTATAACAGGTGAGAATGATTTTAAATATTATAGGAATCTTTGGACTTCCTATATACAAAAATATTAGTAGTAAAAGCTTAGCTTAAATTCAAGCTGAGCTTTTAGTCCATAATTTAAGATAAATTTAAGATATGTAAATATTATATAAAATTTGTTACTAATTCTTGAAATCTTATCTCTATAAATATATAATTTAATCTGTGTATTATATATTTATAAAATATTTAATGGCTAAATATTTTATTTATGTACTAATTAGCAAAGGAGGTATTGAAATGAACTGTCAAAAAGATGACTTACTCATTATTGAAGATATAAAAAAGAATTTTGATGATTTTTTTTTACTTATTAAATATATAATGAGTAATAGTTTTAGATATGAAGAAAAGCTTCCTATTGCTCAACTATTTTTCCTGCAGCAGCTTAAAGAACAGGGTGAATATAAAGTAAGCGAACTTGCAAAAGATCTTGGAATAACTCCTGCCGCTGTTACAAATTTAAGTAATAAATTTGTAAACAAAGGATTTGTACACAGATATAGACCGGATTATAACAGGAGGATTGTTATGCTGTCTCTTACCCTTGATGGAATTAACTATCTAGAAAAATTGAATTCAATAAAATATGACTTCTTAGAAGAAACAGTTTCTATTTTGAGTAAAGAAGATCTGAGAAACATAGTTTATGGTTTTTCAAAATTAAATTATGCTCTTAGAAATTATAAAAATAAAACTATTATATCTATGACTAAGGAGGGTAAAAAATGAACTTAACTGAACTATCTGTACGAAAGCCAGCGGCAATAACCATGTTACTATTGTTCTTGTTAGGGCTTGGGGTATTTGGTTATAGTAATTTAGGGGCAGATCTTATGCCATCTATAAATATACCTGTAATTTCTATATCCACTACATATTCCGGTGCCAGTGCTGAAGACATAAAAAAAGATGTAGTAAAACCTATTGAAGATTCTGTAGCTGGTATAAGTGGTATTGACACCCTGCAATCTACTGCAAGCGAAGGATATGGACAAACCACTATAATGTTTAAAAGTGATGCAAATATGAATACTGCCTTTTTAGATGTACAAAAAGCTGTAGATACTGCTCAAGCTAAACTTCCTAAAAATGCAGACAAACCTCTTTTATTTAAAATGGACACAAATGCCATGCCTGTTTTGATGTTATCCGTGTCTGGAAATGTATCCCACGAAGAATTGTATAATGAATCCAACAATATAACAGACTCTCTCAAAAAAGTTGAGGGTGTAGGAAATGTCTCTCTCCTTGGAACCCAGCAAAAACAGCTTATTATAAAACTGGATAAAGCCGCTGTAGAATTCTATGGAGTAAATACAAGCCTACTAATTTCTAAATTGCAATCAGATAATGTAAGCTTTCCTGCAGGTCAAATAAAACAAGATAACCTAAATGAAACTGTAAGAATCATGAGTCAACTTGAAGATATAGATGAAATAAAAAATTTATTAATACCCACTTCAATTGGAGGTACTGTTCGTTTGTCTGATATAGCTGACATAAATTTAGAATATCCTGATGAAAATCAATACATAAGAATAAACGGTAAAGATACCATAGGAATAAGCATACAAAAACAAAGTGATGCAAATGTAATTGAAACTGTAAATAATATAAATGCAGAACTTGAAAAAGTTAAAAAACGGCTGCCAAAAGGAATAAATTTAGTGGCTGCCTACGATAGTACTAAATTTATAACTTCATCTCTTACTGAGATAAAACGTACTTTAATAGAAGGTATAATAACCACTGCTTTAGTTTTATTTATATTCTTAAAGAGCTGGAAATCTTCATTAATAGTACTTGTAGCCATACCTACCTCCCTTATTGCCACCTTTTTTATGATGTATGTTATGAAATTTACACTAAATATGATGTCTCTTATGGGCTTATCCCTTTGCATAGGTATTTTGGTAGATGATTCAATTGTTGTACTTGATAACATAAAACAGCATCTATCCATGAAAAAACATCCCCATCAAGCGGCTATAGATGGACGTAATGAAATAGGTCTTGCAGCTATTGCCATAACACTCTGCGACGTAGTTGTATTTGCTCCAGTTGCATTTATATCAGGCATGGCAGGACAGTTCTTTAAAGAATTTGGATTGACCATAGCTTTTGCAGCATTATTTTCCCTATTTGTTTCCTTTACCATTACTCCTATGCTGGCATCCAGAGTGTTTAAAGGAAATGACGACAACCATAAAAAAGCTTCTGGTAGATTTACTAGAATTAAAGATACTAAAATTTATAAAATGTTTAGTTCTCTTTCAAATTCTCTAGATAACATAACTGTAACCTATAAAAAAGCTCTCATATGGTCATTAGATCACAGGAAAAGAGTGCTGATTATTAGTATAGCTGCATTAATAGGTACTATACTCTTAATACCAGCAGGTGCCATAGGAACAGAACTTATTCCTTCCACGGATCAAAGCTCCTTTAATATAAATATGACCTTTGATTCAGGAGCAACCTTAAATCAGATGGACAAAAGTGTTAAACAAGTAGAAAACTATTTACATGGAGTTAAAGAAATAAAAACTTATTATGCTATGGTAGGCTCCAGCGGTGACAGTGTAAATTCCAGCACCTCAAATACTGCAAGCATATATGTAGAACTTTACCCTAAGGATGAGAGAACCATATCTCAATCTGAAGTGGCTAAAAAAGTTCGAAGCTGGGGAAATGCTTCACTTTCAGGAACAGATTTTTCTGTGGTTGAATCTGATATAAGCAGCGGCAGCAGTAAACCTATATCAATTCAAATATTAGGTGATGATTCAGATACCATAAATGAAATATCTAATAAGGTAGAAGAAACAATAAAAACAGTTTCAGGTATTACAGATGTGGATAATTCTACCAAAGCAAGTGACAGTGAATTAAAAGTACAGATGGACAGATTGGCCGCATCCCAGTATGGTGTATCCATATCAGATTTATCTTCAGTACTGAGAACCGCAATTCAAGGTTCATCTGCAGGAATATATACAACAAAAGGAGACGACTATGATATAACAGTAAAATTTAACGATAAATATGTAAAAACCGCTTCAGATATAGGCTCTATAAAAATAATCAGCAGTTCAGGTCAATCTGTGCCTATAAGTGAAGTTGCAAAAATAGTGAAAGCTGACAGTCCAAAATCTATATCAAGACAGGATAGACAGGATGTCGCTACTGTTTCTGCAAATATCCAGGGAAGACCCCTCGGTGCTGTAAGTAAGGATTTAACTAAAAAATTAGAGCCATTATCTGTTCCAGAAGGCTACCAAATTAAATTTGGTGGAAACCAGGAAAGTATGTCAACTAACTTTACTTCTCTTATAGAAGTATTGATTATTTCCTTAGTACTTATTTACATGATATTAGTTGTACTCTACGAATCCTTCTTGACACCATTTATCAGAATGATATCTCTTCCTTGTGCTCTAATAGGAGCCATAGGAATACTTGCAATTACTGGTAAAACTTTAAATATGATGTCTCTTATAGGATTTATAATGCTGGATGGATTAGCTTCTAAAAATGGTACGCTTTTAATTGACTATACAAATACCCTCATGAAGCGGGGAAAGAATTTAAGAGAAGCTCTTATTGAATCTGGAGAAAGAAGACTGAGACCTATTATAATGACCTCTGCAACTATGATTGTGGGTATGCTTCCTTCTGCCCTATCTCTTGGAGAAGGCAGTGAAATAAAATCCAGCATGGCTCTTGTAGTTATAGGTGGAATGATAGCTTCTACTATTCTTACTCCTATAATATTACCTGTAGTTTATACATTATTGGATGACTTTAAAAACTATATGCTTAGAAAAATAAAGAAACATCCAAAAATCCAGGAGGTGTAATCATGAGTAATGTTATGAAAAATATTATTTTAAAACTAAAGAATAATATGGGCAAAATAGTATTAATTGTACTGGCAGTCTTAATCATCTTTAGTATAGTACATAATATAATAAAAAATAAAAGTACAGAAACCACAAATTCTATCAAAAATGTAAAAGTAATCAAGGTAGAACTTTCTTCTTTATCTACAGATGTAAATTATTCGGGAAAATTAACTGCTAAGGAGGAAGTTTCAGTATCTCCTAAATCACCAGGAAAAGTTAAGACTTTAAATGTAAAAGTGGGCAGTACAGTAAAAAGTGGAGAAACACTATTTACTCTTGATTCAGACTCTCTGCAAGCTCAGTTGAAACAACAGCAGGCAAGTATAGACTCTGCCAAAGCTAATTTAAACAAAACAAAGAGTTCAGGAGTAGAACAACAGGTTGTACAAGCCCAGCAGGCAGTAGATAGTGCTAAAATATCCTATGATGATGCTCAAAGCAGTTATAATAGAACAGAGTCATTATACTCCTCTGGTGCTGCATCAAAGCAGGAATTGGATACGGCTAAAACTAAACTTGACAGTGCATCTGTAACCTTATCTTCTGCACAACAAAATCTAAGCTTAATTCAGCAGAAAATTGGCCCTGAATCTGTAGCTGTAGCCCAAGCTCAGGTAACCCAGGCTCAAGCCGCTGTGGATTCAATACAGTCCCAAATTAACGATACCATAATTAAAGCTCCTATTTCTGGTATTATATCTGCTGTAAACATACATGAAGGAGAAATTTCTCCTACTGCAACGGCTTCTATAACTATAATAGACTTGAGTTCACTTATAATAGAGGCAAATGTACCAGGAAATATGCTTTCAAAGATTAAAGTAAATCAATCCATACCTGTAACTATTCCTTCTCTATCCAATAAGGAAATAACAGGTTCTATAGAAACTATAAACCCTGATGCGGACAGTACAACTAAAGAATATTTAATTAAAATAAAGGTGCCTAACTCAGGGGGAGATTTAAAACCAGGCATGTTTGTTAAAATATCCTTACCTGATGAGACCGAAGATAATATACTTACTGTAGCCAACCAGGCTGTAAAAATGGAAAATGGAGTTTCCTACCTATATAAAGTAGAAAACAATAAAATAAAGAAAATATCTGTAAATACAGGACTTTCAAATGATGAGATTACCCAGATAATATCTTCAAAAATACATGCAGGAGATAATATAGTACCAGAAGGTCAAACCTTTTTAAATGACGGTGATAAGGTTAAAATACTAAAATAAATTTTAACTTAGACAAAAGCCATAGATGCTAAAAATCTATGGCTTTTGCCTTTTATTTAAAAATTTAAATTAATGTCACAAATTAATTTAAATTCATATTATAGATTAGGGGTAAAGTACTGTAACTTACTTTTAAATTTTATCTAGGCCGGCAATTAGTTAATACTCCTATCTTCTTCAGATCAGCTTTCCATTATTTTTTATAGAAAGGAGTTGAATACATTGAGCAGACATCATCATAGAAGACATTCCAGAGGGCACCATTCAAATAACGAAGATGAAGCCTATTTTATTCCTAATGAAAAATCACCTATAGATTCTAATTATATAGAAATAAAAGAAGATTGTAAGGCAGATAATACACTATGGGAAAATACAGTCTGTACAAATGAACTGGATGAAAATAAATTAGAGTGTGATGATTGTAATAACATTGGTTCCATAAGTTTTATAGATAATTTAAAAAAACATACAGGAAAAAAAGCAACCATATACACATCTGGCGGAGATTCTCGTATGTATAACTTTACAGGAGTGTTAATAGGCGTAAATCATTGTTTTATAAGGCTTGCACTTAATATAGCGGAAGCTCCAGTTTATGAGCCAGAAAATAACTACAACGATAATTTAAATCCTTATAATGATATTTTACCTTTTGACAACTGTAATTCAGAACAAAATTGCAAAAATGATGACATAAGCACCTTTGTGGACATCCCCATTGACAAAATAACCGGCTTTATCCACGGCAATATTTAAAATTTAGGCTGGCATACTAGACTTTATGCCAGCAGAGCTTTAACTTTTCAATCCCTTCAACACAGCTAATTTTGACATGTCAAATATAGAATTTCTCTCTTCAATTATAGTTATATTCTCTTTTATATATTTTTTATCTTCACTTAATGTAAATAAGGACGCCACATTTTTATTAAAAGAATTGCTCATCAGATTTTTAAGTACAGGTCTAGTTTCTTCTCTACTGTGAAGCTTCTCGCATAGCTTTTCTATTGTATTATCAACCTTTGGTATATATTTATCCTTTAATAATTTCTTTTTCTTTATCTTGTTCAACACTAAAATTGATAGTTTTAAAATATCACATCTTACATCAAATTCTACTTCATCATAGTTTTCACATATAAAACTTACTGCTTTGTTCAATTGGTTTGTATATATATCTATATTCTCTTTTCCTATAATAAAAGCAAGCATAACCATAGCTGTGGTTTCTATCTTATCCTCTACACTACTGTCTTCGTAATCCACAAAAGCCCCATCTGCAAATTGATTTTTTGCAATTATCCTTAAAAGTTTTTTCCTCGGATACTTTTCATCCAAATATCTGTTATCACTAAGACTTATTTCCACATCATCCTCATATATAAAGCTTCTGTATAAAAATCCCGTTCCTGTATCTCCGCTCATTTCATGATTTAGAGTATTTTCTTTTACTTTTATAGGAATTATATCTCTAAGCTGGATTCCAAGTACCGGTTCTTCCCTAAGTTCCATTAGTATAAATGTTGTTTCAGAGCTTATAAGTTTGTTGTCTTTTGAAAGTTCTATTATTTTTTTTCTCATGCTTTCCCTTATTGTTCCTCTTTCGGCTCTCATATTTATTTCCAGGGATTTTATTCTTTTCTTAGCCCATATTTTTTTTAACAGGTTAGCATTTTCTTCTGTATTAAAATTATCTATATCCACCTTTTGTATATATTCTTTTCCATCTACGTTTCCCTTTAATACTATCTGCCCTCCTACTTCTCCCAGTACATTTGCAAATATTGAAAAAGGTTCTCTATCATACATGTATTCTATGGTTCTAGGATAAGAATTTTTAACCTTAAGTTCACCCCAGTCGATTTCTATGTTATGAACTTGAGGATTTTGTATTCTATTAAATTGCCTTAGTACTATATCTTCTATTCTCTCGTCTATATCTATGAACTCTGCTTTTCCGCAGCTTTCATGGGCCAGCTTATTTAGAAAATAGTTATTGGCAGATGAATCTATTCCAAAAGTGAATATTCTATTGTCACCTATATTTTCTTTCACATAGGCAAGTATATTTTCCTCATCATCTACCAAATCATCAGTAAATAAAAGTATTGTATTTTTATTCCCTTCTTTCTCCAGACTATACCTTATTGCCCCAAATATATCTGCATCTTCTTCTGTATCCAAATTATCTATCCATTTAGAAGCTTTTCTTAAAGAATCCTGGTCAAATTCTATCATTCCGTCTTTTGAAAAATCTATTAAATTTACTCCCATGGCTATTATATCGAAAGTATCACCTTTAGATAAGTTCCTTATACAAAGCTGAAGTGCATTTTTTGCCTGTTCCAACTTTTCACCTTTCATGGTATCTGAAATATCAATTAAAAATATATAATTTTCCTTAATCTCTTCCTCATAAGGATCAAGCTTTGGAATCATTCTTATATATACTATTCCTTTTTGCCTGTCATTTTCTTTATATTCATAAATCATTCCATCTGCTTCAAGGGTTTCTCTCTCTTTGATAAACAATATAAATTCTTTATCCATTAAATAATAGTCTTCCTCTAAAGTTATCTTGGCTACTGTGTCTCCTTCCCTCTCCACTTTTATTTTATGGTAGGGACATCTAAAGTTAACTTTGCTTAAGGATTCCACTATTATATTTACCTTAAATTCAAAATCTTCATCCCTGCCCTTTTTTATTCCAAGTCTATTGACCAAATTACTTCTTAATTCTTCAATTCTAGATTTACTTCTTATTATTTTAGGTTCTGAAATTGCAGGTATAGTAAGTTTAAAAGTACTGTCTTTATACTCTAATTCATCTATATATGAAAGTTTTATTTTTACGATTTCTCCGGAAATTATCTTACCTATACTTATTTTGAAGAAATGAGGACTGAATTCTTCCAGTGAAAAAATACTACCTCCTCGAATTCTTGCATTCTCATACACCTGCAGAGCCTTATCTTTCTCTTCCACTATTGCTTTTAAGGTTCTTCCACCTATTTCTGCTTCAAATCCAGATATTACTGCTGTAACTGGAATAGGAAAAATATATACTCCTTCTATATCTTCATCACTGCAATTTTCATAAATTTGATTTATAAATACTTCTCCATACCCTGCACAAAGGTTACCTGTAATACTCACTTTTTTCAATAATATCCCATCATCAATCCCCTTATTTGTTTTGTCATAAGGTAACATAAACTCGCCTCCTTCTCAATCTATATAGAATATGTAAAAATAATACGTTAGAAGTGTTAACGTTGTCAATTATTTAATACCATTAATTTTAAACTGATACTAATATTTAATTATAATATGTATATTATTATACCATATTTATCCTCATTTATTTTTACACAAATCAGAAGTTTAAAATAAAAATTTGGAAGCTTTAAGCTTCCAAATTTAATATGTTAACTCTATAATTATAATTATTTGCTGTTTATCCAGGACATCATAGCCCTAAGTTTTTTTCCAACTACTTCAATAGGATGGTTCTGTTCTTTTTTCCTCTTTGCAATAAATGAAGGTCTTCCTGTCTGATTTTCCAGTATCCAGTTCTTTGCAAAAGTACCGTCTTGAATTTCTCCAAGTACTTTTTTCATCTCTTTTCTTGTATCCTCTGTTACTATTCTCTTGCCTATACTGTAATCTCCATATTCAGCTGTATCACTTATGGAATATCTCATGTAGCTCAATCCGCCTTCATTCATCAAATCCACAATCAATTTCATCTCATGCATGCACTCAAAGTATGCATTTTCTGGCGCATATCCTGCTTCAACCAGAGTTTCAAATCCTGCTTTTATAAGTTCTGATATTCCTCCGCAAAGTACTACCTGTTCTCCAAACAAATCTGTCTCTGTTTCATCTTTAAAGGTAGTTTCAAGAACTCCTCCTCTTGTGCCTCCTATTCCTTTTGCATATGCCAGTGCATAATCCTTGGCTTTTCCACTGTAATCCTGGTATACTGCATAAAGGCACGGTACTCCTTTTCCTTCTGTATATTCTCTTCTTACAATGTGTCCTGGTCCTTTAGGTGCAACCATAATTACATCCACATTTTCCGGAGGAGTTATCTGATTGAAGTGTATATTAAATCCATGGGCAAACATAAGCACTTTTCCCTCTGTCAAGTTATCTTTAATACTGTCAATATATAGGCCCTTTTGTTTTTCATCTGGTATAAGTGTCATAACCATATCTGCTTTTTTTACAGCATCTGCAGCTTCCATTACTTCAAAACCATTCTCCTCTGCCCTTTTCCAGGACTTACTGCCTTTATACAGACCGATTACCACATTAATTCCACTATCTTTTAAATTCTGTGCATGGGCATGGCCCTGACTTCCATAGCCTAAAACTGCCACTGTTTTATCCCTCAATAAATCCAGATTTCCATCTTCATCATAATAAATTTTTAAGTTTTCCATTATATTTCCTCCTATATTGTTATTTCTTAAAAATAACATAAAAAATAGACCTTCTGCCTGGGGCGAAAGTCTACCGCGGTACCACCCAAATTTGTTACTCATATTTTATAACGGCTTCTACCGGCACAGCTTACTATAAGTTCAGCTTACAACTCCAGGGGGAGTTTCAACATGTAACATTTATGGATTCCCAGCTTCCACCACTCTCTTTAAAATGTTAATCATATCTACTTGATCCCTGTCTCAGTTTTTAATGTTATTTTTATAATCTATTACATATCTCATTTTACGTCAATATCCCAATAGGCTGTCAAAAAATTTGTTTCTTTTAATTGTATCATTTATAATATTAGCTGTCAATAATTCCTCCTCCAATTAAAATATTATCTTTGTAAAACACCACAGATTGCCCTTTTGTAATTGCCCTTTGTCTGTCTGTAAATTTTACTTTTATTCTTTCCTCATCCAGACAGCTTATGGTTGCCTCTGCAGGTTTTGAGGAATATCTTATTTTAGCTTCTACCTTCATCGGTGAGGTCAAATTCTCAAAAGGAAGAAAATTCACATCCTTTGCCACTAAATCTGTTTTAAATATATCTTCTTCACTGCCAAGCACAACTTCATTGGTATAAGGTTTTATGTCTATTACATACGTAGGTACCCCAAAGGATAAACCCAATCCTTTTCTCTGGCCCAATGTATAGTATACTATTCCCTTATGTTTTCCAAGAACATTTCCCTCTTTATCTATAAAATTTCCTTCTTTTACTTTATCCTTCGTAATTCTCTTTATATAAGCTCCATGATCATTATCTGGGATGAAACATATTTCTTCACTATCTCTTTTAGAATGAACCATAAGTCCTATTTCCCTTGCTATTTCTCTTATTTCTTCTTTTTTGTATATTCCACAGGGCATTAATGTATGTGCCAGCTGAAATTGAGTTAAATTATAAAGAGCATAAGTTTGATCTTTATTGTGATCCTTTGATTTTCTAAGAGTATATCTATCATTAATTTTTTCTACAGTAGCATAATGTCCTGTAGCCACATAATCCGCCCCTAAATCCATGGCTCTTTTTAAAAGCTCATCAAATTTTATATATTTATTACAGGCTATACACGGATTTGGTGTCTTTCCTTCCATATATTCCTGTATGAAATAGTCTATTACATTTTTTTTAAATGCCTCTTTAAAATTCATAACATAATGAGGTATATTAAGATGATATGCTACCATTTTGGCATCTTCCACAGCACTTAAAGAACAACACCCACTTTCCATATCTTCATAATAATCATCTTCCTGCCAGACCTGCATGGTTACTCCAATAACTTCATACCCTTGTTCTTTTAAAAGATGTGCTGCAACAGAACTGTCTACTCCACCGCTCATACCCACTACTACTTTTTTTGCCATTTTATCACCTATTCTAATTTAAAATTTTCCAGAACTCCATTTTGCATTATTTTCTCTTAACTTAAATACTGTATCTTTTATAATATCTGCAGCATAGTTAATATCTTCCTCGGTAGTACCTGCTCCTAAACTTAGACGAATAGAAGATTTTGCCCGAACATCAGAAAGTCCTATAGCTTTTAGTACACGTGAAGGTTCTATAGCTCCTGCAGAACATGCACTTCCTGCAGATACACATATGCCCTCATTATCTAAAGCCATAACCAAAATTTCTCCATCTACAGAATCAAAAGAAATATTTACATTACTAGGAAGTCTGTTTGTTTTATGTCCATTTAGTTTGGTACCTGGTATTTTTAGAAGTTTTTCTATCATCTTATCTCTAAGATAACTTAGCCTTTTATTTTCCCTATTCATATTTAAAGTTGCAATCTCAAGTGCTTTTCCCATACCAACTATACCTGCAATATTCTCTGTTCCAGCTCTTCTTCCTCTCTCTTGAGAACCTCCGTGAATAAAACTATCTATTTTTACTCCTTTTTTTATGTAGAGGGCACCTATACCTTTAGGTCCATAAAATTTGTGAGATGACATGGACAAAAGATCTATATTCATATCTTTAACGTCAATGGGAACATTACCTACTGCTTGAACTGCATCTGTATGAAGTAAGATTTGTCTCTTCTTGCATATATTCCCTATTTCCTCTATAGGCTCTATGGTACCTATTTCATTATTAGCAAACATTATAGATACAATTAAAGTATCTTTTCCTATGGATTCCTCCAGCTTCTTTATATCTACTGTTCCAAATCTATCCACAGGAAGATATGTAACCTTAAAGCCTTGTTTTTCCATATATCTGCAGGTATTTATTACAGCAGGATGTTCTATTCCTGTAGTTATTATGTGCTTTCCTCTTTCTTTATTTGCAAGAGCCACTCCTTTTATGGCCCAATTATCCGATTCTGATCCTCCACTTGTAAAAAATATTTCATCCCTGTTTGCATTTATGGCTGATGCTATTTTTTCCCTAGCCTTTATTATAGCCATCTTTGTGCTTCTAGATATACCATAGACGGAAGAAGGATTACCAAAATATTCATTAAAATATAACTTCATTTCCTCTATAACTTCTGGTTTTACAAAAGTTGTAGCTGCATAGTCCATATAAATTTCTCTATTCACTGATTACATCCCCTATACAAATTATGTTTAAGCATCTGATAATTATTATACTAATTTTATTTTTAAATGTACTTTTTGTCAATATAACACATTTTTAATTGCATAAAAATATCTCTTTATGATATTATAATTGTTATTATTAGAGAAAGGAATTTAAATTATATGAACTTAAAAATTAAAATTAATATATATGGGAATAAGAACACCGTACTATCCTTAAAGAGATGCTGCAATAGCAGCCATGATTCCTCTGATAGCTCCCAGAATAAAACAAGGTGCAGCAGCTGTACAAACTGCAGGAACAACTGTAAAAATTCTATTTCATCTGAATCAAATGTAACACTTATAAAAACAGAAGAACTTTATAACAATTTAAAAAAATTTTTTAGTAATAGTGATGTTTCACAAAATATAATATTAAATTTCATAGAACTTGATAAAATAAATTTATCGGATAAGGAGGGAATTGAAGTAAATAATATTATCCATAAGGGATTCACCCCTCCAATAACCGTAATTGATGGAATAATAAGATACTATGCAGGTATATCAAATATACTGATTTATAAGGATGTAAAAGAACTGCTTGAATAATCAAGTAAATTTTAAAATTGCCATTTTGCTGCTACAAATTTTCCTATAATCACCAGCGAAGATATTGATAATCAATATCAATTAAAGTATAATAAATTACAATGGTTAAAATATGGGTTTAAAATGAGGTACTATATCAATAGAAAGGAGACAAACTAATGCAAACAATACAGTGGCAAAATGTATTTGGTTCAGATCTAAAAGCTATAAAACAGCACCGCTATTGTACGGAATACCATATCGAAAATCACAGTGGTACCGGAAAACTTATACAGTATGAAGTACTTCCCGGAATTCAATTGACATATAATTTGTTTAAACTAGATATAAGACCAAATAATAATATAACAAATATAAATATCATAGAAATAAATCATTGCATGGAAGGCAGATATGAATGCGAGTTTAAAAAAAATGATTATATATATTTAAATGAAGGTGATTTATCTATTAGTAATTTTTCTTGTAAAAAAATTTCATCCAATTTCCCATTAGGATATTTTAAGGGTATATCCATTATCATTTATTTAGATGAGGCAGTGATATCTATCAAAAAAATGAAATTGCCAGATTCCATTGATTTATATAAACTTATGAAAAAACTATGTGTAAAAGGTCACTGCTTTATCCTGAGGGCCAGAAATGAAATAAAACATATTTTTTCACAGCCTTATCCAGTAAAAGAAGAACTTTACCGCACATATCATCAAATAAAAGTGATTGAACTATTACTTTTTTTGAGCAGTAACAATATTTCAGAACAAAATCAAGAAAGACCCTATTATTCAAGAAAACAAGTAACCATTACAAAACAGATAAGAGATCATTTAATTACACATATGAATAAACGCATTACAATTGAAGAAATGTCAAAAAAATATGGAATTGGCGCAACCACATTGAAAAGTTGCTTCAAAGGCATTTATGGAACAACAATCGGAAATTATATGCACTATCACAGAATCAAAACTGCCGCATTTATGCTTCAGAACTCATATGACAGCATTGCCGTTATAGCAGCCAAAGTAGGATATGAAAATCAAAGCAAATTTGCAGCAGCATTCAAAAAAATAACTGGTATGTGTCCTTCCGAATATCGAAAATCAAAACATAAGCAGCCTGTAGTGCATAAAAAAGTTAGTTTTATCTAACTATATCTGTTTTAAATTCATAAAGAAGAACTGGACTTATTGGAACTAAGCAGAAAAATTGGTCTAAGCAAGGAATTGGCACTAAGAATTATACGTCCTTTAATAATATATGGATTCATATCAGAAAGAAAAAATAAATATAATTTAACCAATTTAGGATATATGCTCACAGATAAAAATGATAATTCATTAGTAGAATACACTTTAGAAGCTATATCTAAGGAAAAGTTGAAATATAATGTTTACATGGAAGGAGAAATTTAATTGCTTAGATAAATTAAGGCGACTTTGATTTTTATTTCAAAGCCGCCCCATGACATCGGCCTTTCTAACACTTTCTAGATGACTATTCACCACTTAAATAACATTTTTTTGTTCCGTTCAAGAAATACCTTTATGATATTTCACCTAAAATATCAACTCTATTCTGCACTTTCAAAAGGTCTGTCTGTTGTTCCAATCTCTGGGCCATCAGAAGCACCATCTATAGTTACATTTGCTGTACAACTTTCAATAGTACTTCCCTCAGCTCGTCCAACCACTGTTCCTGGAGTAATGGCGCCCTTGATCTCTGCTGTAACTTCACAATTTGAAATTACAAATACACTCTCCATATCGTACATATTCATATACAATCCAGTGCCAACTAAACCGCCAATATGTGTAGCACCATTGGCAGTAATGGTAACAGTAACAGTGCAGTTAGAAATCACAGCAGGAGCTTCCCTATCAAACATACCTGCAAAGCCGCAAAGTCCACCTACCCCATGAGCTGATTCTCCAGCATCAATAATAACATTTGCCGTGCAGTTAGTGATACTTTCCATATATTCAAGGCAGCCACCTACACCACCAAGTCCCATGGCATTGCTTCCTTTGGAGATTACTGTCCCTTCAGCAGAGCAACCATCAATTGTTCCTGTAAAGGATCCTCCTACAATAATGCCGCCAGCCTCTGCATTATCAGGCAAAATATATCTCCCATCCTCAAATACATTGTCACCCAGCACATTTATTGTTGCAGCAGCAGTGCAGTTTTTAATTGCTCCACCTTCATTGCCGCCTAAAATACCACCAATACAGTTATAACCGCTTATGTTATTGTCTCCAAATAATGTAATATTTTCAGCTGTACCCTGATTATAACCTAATACAGCACCAACTGCCGTTGTACCTTCAGCTGTTACATTTTTCATTTTAAGGTTTTTTACCACAGAAGAACTTGAAGCAGCCCCTATTAAACCCACTCCTACAGAATTTTCTTTATTTGTAGTCAGATTAGAAATAGTGTGGTTGTCTCCATCAAAACTTCCCTTAAATGCATTTGCCAAATATCCTGATTCATCCTCAGCCTGTAGATTAAATGCTCCAATAGGCTCCCAATTTTCATAGCTTGCTAAATCTATATCAGCTGTTAGTTTAAAATGCTTATCTAAATATTTTCTTACATTGTTCAACTGATCAGCAGTAGCAATTTGATATGGGTCAGCTTCAGTACCGCTTCCACCTGCAAAGGATGAAGGTTCTGCTGTTTCTGATTTTCCAATCTGTGGTGCATCTGCATTACCATTAACAGTCATAGTACTTGTGCAATTTTCCACTGTAGAATTATAGGCATGTCCTGCAATAGTACCTATAATCTTGCCACCTTCAATACTACCGGAAGTTTCACTATCTATTACCTTGTAAACAGATGGAACTGGTCTATATTCCTTATATGCATCAAGGTAGAAACCCGCTCCTACAATACCACCTATACGTTCAGCACTATCTGCTGCTTTAATAGAAGCATTAGCAGAACAATTCTTGATAATAGTTGGATTTTCTACATTATAGGTACCTGCATTACCTAGAAGTCCACCTACCATACTGCTGTTTTCTCCAACAGTTATCACAACATCTGCATTACAATCTTCCACAGATGCACTTTCATGTGCTGTACCAGACAATCCACCAATACTAAAGCTTCCATTTCCCACTGCTGTTACAGTACCAGTTGCACTGGAACCAATCAAGGAACATGCTTCCATACCTCCGGACAATATACCCACACCCTGAGCATTATCTCCAGCCAAAATCACATTTGCATTTGCACTGCAATTTTTGATATCACAAAATCCTCCTCCTACAATACCACCTACAAGAAAACCTCCTGTAATATTGTTTTCTCCAACAAGTGAAATTGATTCTGCAGCATTTTTAAATGAAGCGTATCCAATAACTCCTCCAACCAATTGCTTGCCTGAAACTGTAGTATTTTCAACTACAAGATTTTTAACAGAGGCATTGTCCCCTGCAACACAACCGAACAATCCAACTCCTACATCATTATCTCTAGAAATATGGATATTGGAAATCTTGTGGCCATTCCCATTAAAAACTCCAGAAAAAGTAAGTTCCATAACAGGTGCTTCTTCATCATCTTCAGATGCAGCTTTAAAAACACCAATAGGTTCCCAATTTTCATAACTTGATAAGTCAATATCTGCTGTCAGTATATAATTCTTGTTTAAATATCTTCTCACTCTATTGAGCTGACTAGCAGTAGCAATCTGATATGGATCAGCTTCTGTCCCACTGCCCCCTGCAAATAGTGAAGCTTCAGTCTCTGTCTTTCCAATCTGAGTTCCATCTGCATTACCATCAATAGTCATAGTGCTTGTACAATTTTTCACTATAGAATTATAAGCATGACCCGCAACAGTACCTACTTCTGTACCTCCAGTAATACTACCTTCAACACTGCAATTTTCTACTATATATACAGAAGGAGCCGCATAGTATTCCTCCATATAAAAACCACTGCCTACCACACCACCTATACGTGAAGCACTTTCCGATGCAGTGATATCTGCTTTTACAGTGCAGTTTGAAATCACAGTAGGATTATTTTCATCAAAAGTTCCAGCGTGTCCTATCAGACCTCCAATCATAAAGTTCTTTTCAGCTACAGAAATAGTAACATCTGAACTACAGTCCTTCACATATTCACCTTCGTGAATGCATCCTGCTAATCCACCTATGGAATAAGCTTCCTTTCCATTAACAGTAATGGTGCCTTTAGCACTACAACCGCTTAAGGAACAATTTCCAAGACCTCCAGCTAATATTCCTACTAAATTGTTTCCATCTCCATTAATAACTATATCTGCCTGTGCCTTACAATCAGTAATATTAGAATACATTGTACCGCCAACAATTCCACCTACATTGGCACTGTTATCATTTCCAATGATTTTATTGTCACCAATAAGTTCAATTTTTTCTATTGGAGATCCCGCTGCCTGATGTCCTATTACACCACCGACTAAATCATTGTATCCAATTACATTGATATTTTTTACAGTTAAATCGTAAATTACATTAGATTTATTTTCATTTTGAGTAATGCAGCCAAATAATCCTATTGCCATATCTTTACGATCAATTTTTAAATTTGAAATTGTGTGTCCATTGCCATTAAAGCTGCCCCTAAAGGTTACCTTGGGATCTGGTGTCTCCGCATCTTCTGGTTTATCGGATAAAGGTTTAAAAGCACCAATAGGTTCCCAATTTGCATAGCTTGATAAATCAATGTCTGCTGTAAGAATGAAGTTTTTGTTTAAATAACTTCGTACTTTATTAAGCTGTGCAGCAGTAGCAATTTTATATGGAGAAGATACAGTACCATTTCCTCCTGCAAATGGATTACTGCTGGAAGAGCCTCCTCCACCTCCACCGCCGCCACTAGGTTTGCTTGGCGTAGGCTTGTCATTTTCAGAAGAATTTACATTAGCTACACTGGTTACTATATTTTCAGATACTAGTGAAGTCCCTCCTATTGCTATTACTTTGCTGTTTTTATCAACTTTGGATTTTATTATACTAACTGTATCCTTATTCATAGTGCCGCTTACTAATATTATAGGGTTGCAATCTTTAGATGCCAGAGCTGAAACAGATAATGCATCTGCAAATTGATCTACTCCGTTATACTGGGCAGATGCCAGATATATACTGCCAAAATTTATATCATCTTTAAATTTATCAAGTATTTTTTGGTTGCTTTCATATCTGTCCTTTCCGTATATTCTTTCAGTATTTTTAAATATGCTTTCTATGTCCTTTGATACCAGGGATTCTCCCCCTATTATGTAGGCCTTTTCTACACTGTTATCTTTTGAATACTCCAACACATCTTCTTTTCTGTCCGCTAATAAAATAGGCATGCCCTTATTGGCAGCTATATAACTTATGGAAAGTGCATCTGATGAAGCCTTTCCTGAAACCAATACTATTGAAGAACTTTTTCCAACTTTATCCGCAATCATTTTTGAAGTGTCGTATCTTGTAGTTCCTCCTAGCCTTGTTACATCGCTAGCCTTAGGTGCTGCAGTTTTTATTTCAGATATTACCTTGTCAGGTATGACTCCATTTCCACCTATAATTATCAGTTTATCAGGATTTAGCCTGGATAATTCTTCCTTTGTACTTTCACTCAAGCCCGATTTGCTGACAAGTAAAATTGGTGCATTATACTTTTTTGCAAGAGGTGCAGCGCAAAGTGCATCTGGAAAATTTTCTCCATTACATATTACTACACTAGAAGCACTTTCCCAACCATTTTTGCTTATAAGTGATGAAGTTTCATATCTGTCTTTTCCAAAGATCCTTTTTTGGTCCAAAGAATATGAAGACTCTGCAAAAACAGTGGTTGAAAATAACATTACCGCACCTACTATTAATCCTAAGATTTTCCTTAATCTCAAATAGATTCCCCCTTAATATTTTATTTGAATACAATTTGTTAATATGAAATTTTCATTCAAAACCATACTTTTTTTTGAATGAAAATGCATATCTAATGTTACTCATTATCATTTACCTTCATAACTTACCAGTTCTTGATTTAATGGTTAAATGTTTTCTTAAAATATTGAGAAAAACATATGTTAGAGTCAGCCTGAAAGGAACTTGATATTTGGGCACATCAAATACAATAATGGCATTAGTTAGATAAAACTAACTAATGCCATTATATAAAAAATTATTTTTTATTACTACTCTGTTTAGACTTTTTTTAATCCAAATAGTCTTTAAATTTTTTTATTGACGATAAATGTTGAAATTTATATAAAATTGTATAAGGGAAATTACCATCCTTAGAAAATGGGTTAAGGCAGGTACTGAGCTGGTCTCCTGCCAGTCCCCGTTAAAAATCACCTGATCATCTTACCTGCTGCTTTTTTTATCGCTTCAAAGCTTTCCTCACTGATTACATGTTCAATCCTACATGCATCCTCTACCGCTTTTTTTTCATCCACTCCTAGTTTAATTAACAACTTCGAAATAATAGTATGACGTTCATACATTTTAGCAGCTATTTCAAATCCTTTTGAAGTGAGTTCAATATATCCTTCATCATCCATAACTATGTAATTATTCTGCCTCAAATTTTTCATAGCAACACTTATGCTGGGCTTTGAAAAACCTAATTCTCTTACGATATCAATTGACCTCACAGTACCATTCCGTTTGCTTAACACCAATATAGTTTCCAAATAATTTTCTGCTGATTCGTGAACTTTCATTCAATCACACTTCCTAGCACTCAATCTCTTTTAATTAATTATAACCAATTCTTCGAAATATTCCAATCTGTTTAAAAAGAATCAAATCTTATATACTAAAATATTCAGAATATCTGTATTAAAAAATCCCGCTAAAAGCAGCCAAAAATAAATAGGAAATTGGTGCAGCATAATGCTGTGCCAATTCCCTTAAAAATACTTATACTTATTAATTCAAGACTGCCTTTGCTTTACCTCTTTCTATTCTATAAATTCCGATATAGCCGCACCCGGTGGAACCATAGGATGTACCTTTGTCTTAGTATCAATAACACATTCTATAATAACAGGTTCATTTAAACTCAAAGCTTCTTTCAAACATCCCTCTACTTCACTGTTGGATTCTATTTTAAATGTCTTTATTCCATAAGCCTCTCCCAGCTTCATAAAATCTACCTCAGGACCAAATTCTGTCTGTGAAAACCTTCTATCATAAAACATGTCCTGCCACTGGTGAACCATACCAAGAGCATGGTTATTGAAAAGCAATTGAACTATTGGTAATCTATACCTAGATATAGTAACCAGCTCAGTGGAATTCATTTTAAAACTTCCATCTCCAGCCACATTTATTACCTTCTTATTGGAATTGCCCATAAATGCTCCTATAGAAGCTCCAAGTCCGTATCCCATGGTTCCAAGTCCACCGGATGATATAAAAGTTCTAGGTTTTAGGTATTTAAAGTATTGTGCAGCCCACATCTGATGCTGTCCTACTTCTGTGGTAACTATACAATCTCCCTTAGTAATATTATAAAGTGTTTCCATTATAAACTTAGGACTTAATTCACATCTATCTTTAAAAGGATCTCTCTCACTTTGTTTCCACTGCTTTATTTGATTCATCCATGTTGCATGATTTAATTTATTTAACTTTTTATTAAGTCTTTGGAGTACATTTTTAATGTCTCCCGTCACAGGCATATCCACATCCACAATTTTTCCAAATTCCTTCGGGTCTATATCTATGTGAATAATCTTTGCCTTTGGTGCAAAAGATGATACCTTACTTGTAACCCTGTCACTAAAACGAGCTCCTACAGCTATGAGTAAATCACAATTACTTACAGCGCGATTGGAACACGGGGTACCGTGCATACCCACCATACCCATATAGTACTCATTATCTCCTGGAAAAGCTCCTATTCCCATAAGAGAACAGGTAATAGGTGAATCTATTTTTTGGATAAACTCCATAAGCTCTTCTTGTGCTCCAGCTATTATTGTCCCTCCCCCAGAATATACTACAGGTCTCTCACTACTGGTTATCATATCTGCCACTTTATCTAAATCATTTTCATAGGATTTTTGTTGCAAATTCACTTCTAAAGATAACTTCTCCTGTACTTCATAATCAATTTCTGCTGTCTGCATATCTTTAGGTATATCTACCACTACAGGCCCTGGTCTTCCACTAGCTGCCACCTTAAAAGCTTCTCTTACTATACTTGGTAAATCCTCTGGTTTATCTACAATATAATTTTTCTTAGTTATGGAATCTGTGATGCTTCTAGTATTTACTTCTTGAAAGGAATTCTTTCCCAAGAGATTTAAAGGTACCTGCCCTGTAAACACCACTATAGGAATGGAATCCGCATAAGCTGTGGCAATTCCCGTTATTGTGTTAGTCGTTCCCGGTCCTGAAGTTACAATGGCAACCCCAACTTTTCCCGTTGATCTTGCATATCCATCTGCTGCATGAGTAGCCCCTTGCTCATGAGCAGTCAATATATGCTTTATTTCTTTTGTACTATATAATGCATCATAAATAGGTATTACAGTTCCTCCCGGATAGCCAAATATAGTATCCACACCTTGTTCTATCATACATTTTAATAGTACTTCGGCTCCTTTCATCTTCATAATAATATCCCCCTTTAATTTATATATCTCTTCATATACTTTTGCTAATCTACAATTATTTGCTGTTTATCCAAGACATCATAGCCCTAAGTTTTTTTCCAACTACTTCAATAGGATGGTTCTGTTCTTTTTTCCTCCTTGCAATAAATGAAGGTCTTCCTGTCTGATTTTCCAGTATCCAGTTCTTTGCAAAAGTACCGTCTTGAATTTCTCCAAGTACTTTTTTCATCTCTTTTCTTGTATCCTCTGTTACTATTCTCTTGCCTATACTGTAATCTCCATATTCAGCTGTATCACTTATGGAATATCTCATGTAGCTTAATCCGCCTTCATTCATCAAATCCACAATCAATTTCATCTCATGCATGCACTCAAAGTATGCATTTTCTGGCGCATATCCTGCTTCAACCAGAGTTTCAAATCCTGCTTTTATAAGTTCTGATATTCCTCCGCAAAGTACTACCTGTTCTCCAAACAAATCTGTCTCTGTTTCATCTTTAAAGGTAGTTTCAAGAACTCCTCCTCTTGTGCCTCCTATTCCTTTTGCATATGCCAGTGCATAATCCTTGGCTTTTCCACTGTAATCCTGGTATACTGCATAAAGGCACGGTACTCCTTTTCCTTCTGTATATTCTCTTCTTACAATGTGTCCTGGTCCTTTAGGTGCAACCATAATTACATCCACATTTTCCGGAGGAGTTATCTGATTGAAGTGTATATTAAATCCATGGGCAAACATAAGCACTTTTCCCTCTGTCAGGTTATCTTTAATACTGTCAATATATAGGCCCTTTTGTTTTTCATCTGGTATAAGTGTCATAACCATATCTGCTTTTTTTACAGCATCTGCAGCTTCCATTACTTCAAAGCCATTCTCCTCTGCCCTTTTCCAGGACTTACTGCCTTTATACAGACCGATTACCACATTAATTCCACTGTCTTTTAAATTCTGTGCATGGGCATGGCCCTGACTTCCATAGCCTAAAACTGCCACTGTTTTATCCCTCAATAAATCCAGATTTCCATCTTCATCATAATAAATTTTTAAGTTTTCCATTATATTTCCTCCTACATTGTTATTTATCTTATATTCAACATTTTTCGTTAAACTTATTTACTCTCTTAATTTAAAAATATGCATATAAAAAGACCAAACTTTCTGCCCTATGGGGCGAGAAGTTTGGTCCGCGGTACCACCCAATTTTTTTACTTAATCTAATTAACGGCTCTGCCGGCAAAACTTACTATAAGTTCAGTTTAACAACTCCAGGGTGATTTTCAATAGTATCCAATTTATGGGCTTTCACCTATCCCCATTCTCTTTAAAATATTTTACCATTTACTCTTCCCTATCATAGTCTTTATATTTGAATACACTAATTATGGAAATTTCCATTTATTTAAAGTCAATTAATATTTAGTATATGTGACGATAATAATACCTTATGTTTCAAATGTCAATACTTTTTTGAATTTTACAATTAAAAATTTTTTATAGGGCCATTTTTTATTATTATATTAAGTAATCTGCCGTTTAGATATTAAATTGATTTTATGTTTATTATTCTTCATTAATAGCACTATTTTTATATCCGTATACAAAATAAAGTACTAAACCAAAAACAAGCCATACTGCAAATCTAATCAGAGTTACACCTTGAAGGTTTATTATTAAAAAGATACAAGCTGCCATGGAAAGAATAGGAGTAACCGGTGAAAATGGCACCTTAAAAGTTCTTGGTCTATCTGGCTCTCTTTTCCTCAAAACTATAACTGATGCAGATACTATAACAAAAGCTGCCAATGTACCTATATTAGTAAGCTCTGAAACCACTGCAATTGGAGTAAATCCAGCTATAATCATAGTTACGATTCCAACAAGTAATGTGCTTCTTAAAGGTGTATGGAATTTTGAATCAACATGACCAAATACTTTTGGAAGAAGTCCATCTCTTGACATTGCAAAGAGTACACGAGTTTGTCCAAACATCATAACAAGTAAAACTGAAGTCAAACCGCAAATTGCACCCACTGCTACCAAAGCAGAACCCCAAGTTATTCCTACCTGCTGAAGTGCAAAAGCTACAGGAGCTGCTGTTTCTTTAAACTTCAGATATGGAACCATACCTGTTAAAATTGCTGATACTACAATATATAATACCGTACAAATAATTAGAGATGCTATAATACCTCTTGGTAAATCCTTTTGAGGATTTTTTACTTCCTCTGCTGCTGTAGAAACTGCATCAAATCCTATATAAGCAAAGAATATTATAGATGCCCCGGAAAAAACACCTTTCCAGCCATAAGGCATAAATGGATGCCAGTTTGCGGGATTTACATGTCCTACGCCTAATATTATAAATAGAATTATTACTGCCAGTTTAATTCCAACTATTACATTATTGGCTGTAGCACTTTCCTTTACCCCAACTATAAGTATAGCTGTTATGACTAAAAGTATTAACACTGCAGGTAAATTTACTACTCCACCCTCAAAAGGCGCTTTTGTAATAGCCTTTGGAAGGTTTATTCCTAAGTCCATAAGAATATTATTAAAATAACCGCTCCATCCAATTGCTACTGTACCGACGGCAAATGCATATTCAAGGATTAAATCCCATCCTATAATCCATGCCCAAAACTCTCCTAATGCAGCATAACCATAGGTATATGCACTTCCTGCTACAGGAACCATAGCTGCAATTTCTGCATAACATAGTGCTGCAAAACCACAAGCAAGTCCTGCTAGTATAAATGAAATTACAAGTGCCGGCCCGAAATAATTAGCTGCTGCAAGTCCAGTTAATACAAATATGCCTGTACCTATAATTGCACCTATACCTAACATAGTAAGTTCAAAAGAACCTAATACTTTTTGTAAGGACTCCTTCCCACTGGCCTCTTCTAAAAGGCTCTCAATGGGTTTTGTCCTAAAAATATTTTTCATACATCACTGCCTCCTTAAAAAATAAATATAAAGTAATATTACTTTTATATAATGAATACCCTAATTATAATACCACCATTTTTCATACAATTCAATATGATTTAAAGAACTTTTGTCATCTTTTTAATATTTTTGACATAATATCAATTCAATAGTTTAATTCATTAAATTATTATGAAATTAATTAATTCAAATTATTTACTGAAATTTTAATATAAAACACTTATTTAAATATATAAAAATTATAAAATTTATAAAATAATATCCCTATATATGCTTATACTAGAAAGATGGATATGAAATTACCTTTTATCAGACTATTCAGTATATTAAAATATATGTAATATTTCATATCTTATAATATCTTCATAATACGATTCATTCCTTTTACTGTCTTTTTATTTTGCTTTCGTCACACATGATAAAATATGAATAAAAAAAATTATTCTTAATCCAATCACTAAATGCCGTGATAAATTTGAAAGCAAATCTATCACGGCATTATATTTAAATGTATTTAATACTTTATATTCTAGCCACCAAAAGCTTCTTTAAATACTGCAACTAAGTCTTCCTTAGTAGGAACTCTTGGATTGTTAGGTGTACATCTGTCTTGAAGAGCAATTGCTCCCATAGAATCTACCTTGGCCATGAAGTCTTCTCTGCTTATTCCAGCTTCACTTATGTTCATAGGAGTATTAGTCTCTTTCTTAAGTACATTTATTGCAGCTATAAGACTTGTTACTCCTTCTTTTACAGTTGAAGCAGGTAATCCTAAGAATTCTGCTATTTCTCTGTATCTCTTTGCTGCTCTTGTTTCCACTCCACTTTCTAAGTTTGCATTATATTTTATAACATAAGGCATAACTATTGCGTTTGCTCTACCATGTGGCACATGGAAAGTTGCTCCTAATATGTGTGCCAAACTGTGGTTGATTCCAAGTCCTGCATTTGTAAATGCCATACCTGCCATACAGGATGCATTGTGCAATTTTTCTCTTGCTTCCATATCTCCGCCATTTGCATATGCCTTTAATAAATACTGGAATACTGTCTTTATAGCTTTTTCTGCAAATGCATCAGTGAAGTCTGAAGCAATAGTTGAAACATAAGCTTCTACTCCGTGAGTTATAACGTCTATTGCAGTATCTGCTGTTATTCTGCTTGGTACTGTCTTAACAAAGTCTGCATCCAATATCGCTACATCTGGTATTAATGCCTGGTCAATTAAAGCTACTTTTTTCACTCCTGTTGTGATTATTGAGAAAGATGTAACTTCTGAACCTGTACCACTTGTAGTTGGTACTGCTATAAACAATGGTTTTGCATATCCTGATGCATCACCTTGGTTCTTTAATATCTTTAAGCAGAATGCCATTATAGCCTTTGTTGCATCAATTGAAGAACCTCCGCCTAATGCGATTAAAGCATCTGGTTTAAAAGCCATCATTCTGCCTACTCCGTTTGCAACTATGTCAACTGGTGGATCTGGTACTATTTCCGCAAATATTTCATAGTCTACATTTATTCTCTTGAATATATCTGTTATCTTATTTACAGCTCCTGATTTAACCATAAATGGGTCTGTTACTATAAGAGCTTTTTTTCCAGCCAAGTTATTTAAGTAATCTATGGAACCTGAATCACAACATATGATAAGTCCCTCATTTTGTTCTTTTAAATTATTAAGATATTCTACTGAACCTTCATCAAAACATACAGTAGGTTTGATGCTAAATGTACTCATAAAAACCCTTCTTTCCTAACTATTTAATTGTATCTTTATTTATCTTTCCATTCAACCGTGCCGTGCCAGTACTTTTTTATCTATAACATTAATATTCTTACATATTAAAGATTTAATTTAGACATTATAGCCTTTATTATAGCCTGTACATCTTCATTATCTTCTGGTTCTGCTGGTGCACTTGATGAAGCTGCTTCTATTCCACCAAAAGCTTCTTTAAATACTGCAACTAAGTCTTCCTTAGTAGGAACTCTTGGATTGTTAGGTGTACATCTGTCTTGAAGAGCAATTGCTCCCATAGAATCTACCTTAGCTAGGAAATCTTCTTTGCTTATTCCAGTTTCACTTATGTTCATAGGAGTATTAGTCTCTTTCTTAAGTTTATTTATTGCAGCTATAAGACTTGTTACTCCTTCTTTTGCTGTAGATGCAGGTAATCCTAAGAATTCTGCTATTTCTCTGTATCTCTCCGCTGCTCTTGTTTCTACTCCACCTTCTAAATTTGCATTATATTTTATAACATAAGGCATAACTATTGCGTTTGCTCTACCATGTGGCACATGGAAAGTTGCTCCTAATATGTGTGCCAAACTGTGGTTGATTCCAAGTCCTGCATTTGTAAATGCCATACCTGCCATACAGGATGCATTGTGCAATTTTTCTCTTGCTTCCATGTCTCCGCCATTTGCATATGCTTTTGGTAGATACTGGAATACTGCCTTTATAGCTTTTTCTGCAAATGCATCAGTGAAGTCTGAAGCAATAGTTGAAACATAAGCTTCCACTCCATGAGTTATAACGTCTATTGCAGTATCTGCTGTTATTCTGCTTGGTACTGTCTTAACAAAGTCTGCATCCAATATTGCTACATCTGGTATTAATGCCTGGTCAATTAAAGCTACTTTTTTCACTCCTGTTGTGATTATTGAGAAAGATGTAACTTCTGAACCTGTACCACTTGTAGTTGGTACTGCTATAAACAACGGTTTTGTATATCCTGATGCATCACCCTTGTTCTTTAATATCTTTAAACAAAATGCCATTATAGCCTTTGTTGCATCTATGGATGAACCTCCACCTAATGCGATTAAAGCATCTGGCCTTAAAGCCATCATTCTGCCTACCCCGTTTGCAACTATGTCAACTGGTGGATCTGGTACTATTTCTGCAAATATTTCATAATCTACATTAATTCTCTTGAATATATCTGTTATCTTATTTACAGCTCCTGATTTAACCATAAATGGATCTGTTACTATAAGAGCTTTTTTTCCAGCCAAGTTATTTAAGTAATCTATGGAACCTGAATCACAGCATATGATAAGCCCCTCATTTTGTTCCTTTAAATTATTAAGATATTCTACTGAACCTTCCTCAAAGCATACAGTAGGCTTAATGCTAAATGTACTCATTAAAAACCCCTCTTTCATAACTATTCAGTTATATTTTATTTATTTTTCTATTCAGCCGTGCCGCGCTAGTACTTTTTTAATCTATAACCCCATAATAAATATTCTTATATATTAAAGATTTAATTTAGCCATTATAGCTTTTACTATAGCCTGTACATCTTCATTATCTTCTGGTTCTGCTGGTGCACTTGATGAAGCTGCTCCTACACCAAAAGCTTCTCTTATTTCTTCTACTGTCGTAGTTCCATAAGCTACTTTTCTTATGTTGAATAAATTTTCTGGTCCTACGTTATCTGAAGTTGCACTTCCACCTACTGCTCCACAGCCTAATGTAAGTGATGGTACAAGATTTGTAGCTCCACCTATTCCTCCAAGTGATCCAGGTGAATTTACAAGTATTCTTGATACTGGTTTCTTCAATGCGAATTCTCTTATGATTTCTTCATTCTGTGAGTGAATTATTAATGTATGTCCACTTCCTTGGTTATGAAGAAGTGCTAAGGATTTTTCACATGCTTCATGCCAGTCTTCTACTGTATAGAATGCAAGTACTGGAGCTAATTTTTCCTTTGCATAAGGGTTCTTTGGACTCACATCTGTCTGCTCTGAAAGTAATATTACCGCATCGCTTGGTATGCTTATTCCTGCTAATTTTGCTAATGCTTGAACATCTTTTCCTACTATTGCTGGGTTTGGTGTTCCATTAGCTCTTAATAAAATCTTGCCTACTTTTTCTGATTCTTCTGCATTTAAGAAATATCCTTTTTGTCTCTTGAATTCTTCAATTATCTCTGCTTTCTTTACTGTCTCTGCTATTATTGATTGTTCTGAAGCACATATTACTCCATTATCAAAAGTATCACTGCCTATTACTTTTCTTACTGCTGTAGGAATATCTGCTGTTCTTTCAATAAAGCATGGGCCGTTTCCAGGTCCAACTCCTATAGCTGGTGTTCCTGAACTGTAAGCTGCTCTTACCATTCCTTCTCCACCTGTTGCAAGGATAAGTGCTGTATCCTTATTCTTCATCAATTCAGCAGTACCTTCTACTGTCAATATTGACATACATTGGATTAATCCATCTGGTGCTCCTGCTTCTACTGCAGCTTTCTGCATTATCTTTACAGTTTCTGTAATACTTCTTACTGCTGTTGGATGTGGTGAGAATACTATTGCATTTCCTGCCTTTAATGCTATTAATACCTTGAATATTGCTGTTGAAGTTGGGTTAGTTGAAGGTATAAGTCCTGCTATAACTCCAAGTGGAACAGCTATATCTATTAATTTCTTTTCCTTGTCTTCTTTTAAAATTCCAACCGTTTTCAAATCTTTAATATAGTTATAAACTACTATACTTGAAAACTTATTCTTTATTACTTTATCTTCCCATTTTCCATATCCTGTATCTTCATATGCCAATTTTGCAAGTTTTACAGCTTCAACTTCTGTAGCCTTAGCTATTTTTTCTATTACCTTGTTTACAGCTTCTTGAGAAAAATTTTTAAATTCTGCTTGAGCTTTCTTTGCTTTTGCTATAAGAGTTCTTACTTCCTGTATTGACTGTAAGTCCTTATCCATTATCTCCATTTTCATTCTCCCTTTCGAATAATATTTAGTGTAAAATAACAACTGAAAATTTAATGTATATAAATTTAGCCATCTTTTGACTATGTCATTCCCATAAAATTACACACTAAACCTTACCCACATAAAACATCCTTTTAAAAATCCGATAACCATAGTTATCTATAAAAGGATGTTTCATTATACACTAATCATTTTATAATGTATGTATAATAAACATAAGGTTTAGTGATAGAAACAGGAGGATGGCTAATATACCACATAATTATCTTCAACAAATTTAAAACTTTATATTTTTAAGTGTATTTATATTATTCTTTTGTCAAACACCTTATAAGCATATAGTCAGATAATTAATAACTCATATTCAAATACTCAAAACTTCAAACTTTTATGCCTTTTAGATTTCTCCGCTCTATATAGCCATATAAGCCTCTCCTGTTCTATACACCTTATACCCATAACTTACCAAATTATATTCTAGTCACCATAAGCTTCTTTAAATACTGCAATTAAATCTTCCTTAGTAGGAACTCTTGGATTGTTAGGTGTACACCTGTCTGCAAGTGCAATTTCTCCCATAAAGTCTACTTTACTCATGAATTCTTCTCTGCTTACTCCAGCTTCTTTTATGTTCATAGGAGTATTAGTCTCTTTCTTAAGCACGTTTATTGCACATATAAGACTTGTTACTCCTTCTTTTACAGTTGAAGCAGGTAATCCTAAGAATTCTGCTATTTCTCTGTATCTCTTTGCTGCTCTTGTTTCTACTCCACTTTCTAAGTTTGCATTATATTTTATAACATAAGGCATAACTATTGCGTTTGCTCTACCATGTGGTACATGGAAAGTTGCTCCTAATATATGTGCCAAACTGTGGTTGATTCCAAGTCCTGCATTTGTAAATGCCATACCTGCCATACAGGATGCATTGTGCAATTTTTCTCTTGCTTCTAGGTCTCCGCCATTTGCATATGCTTTTAATAAATACTGGAATACTGTCTTTATAGCTTTTTCTGCAAATGCATCAGTGAAGTCTGAAGCAATAGTTGAAACATAAGCTTCTACTCCGTGAGTTATAACGTCTATTGCAGTATCTGCTGTTATTCTGCTTGGTACTGTCTTAACAAAGTCTGCATCCAATATTGCTACATCTGGTATTAATCCTTGGTCAATTAAAGCTACTTTTTTCTTTCCTGTTGTGATTATTGAGAAAGCTGTAACTTCTGAACCTGTACCACTTGTAGTTGGTACTGCTATAAACAATGGTTTTTTATATCCTGATGCATCGCCTTTGTTCTTTAATATCTTTAAACAAAATGCCATTATACTCTTTGTTGCATCAATTGAAGAACCTCCGCCTAGTGCAATCAATGCATCAGGTTTGAAAGCTATCATACGTCCTACTCCGTCTGCAACTATACTAACTGGTGGATCTGGCACTATTTCTGCAAATATTTCATAATCTACATTAATTCTCTTGAATATATCTGTTATCTTATTTACAGCTCCTGATTTAACCATAAATGGGTCTGTTACTATAAGAGCTCTTTTTCCAGCCAAGTTATTTAAGTAATCTATGGAACCTTCATCACAACATATGATAAGCCCCTCATTTTGTTCTTTTAAATTATTAAGGTATTCTACTGAACCTTCATCAAAGAATACAGTAGGCTTAATGCTAAATGTACTCATAAAAACCCCTCTTTCCTAACTATTCAGTTATATTTTATTTATTTTTCTATTCAACCGTGCCGCGCTAGTACTTTTTTAATCTATAACCCCATAATAAATATTCTTATATATTAAAGATTTAATTTAGCCATTATAGCTTTTACTATAGCCTGTACATCTTCATTATCTTCTGGTTCTGCTGGTGCACTTGATGAAGCTGCTCCTACACCAAAAGCTTCTCTTATTTCTTCTACTGTCGTAGTTCCATAAGCTACTTTTCTTATGTTGAATAAGTTTTCTGGTCCTACGTTATCTGAAGTTGCACTTCCACCTACTGCTCCACAGCCTAATGTAAGTGATGGTACAAGATTTGTAGCTCCACCTATTCCTCCAAGTGATCCAGGTGAATTTACAAGTATTCTTGATACTGGTTTCTTCAATGCGAATTCTCTTATGATTTCTTCATTCTGTGAGTGAATTATTAATGTATGTCCACTTCCTTGGTTATGAAGAAGTGCTAAGGATTTTTCACATGCTTCATGCCAGTCTTCTACTGTATAGAATGCAAGTACTGGAGCTAATTTTTCCTTTGCATAAGGGTTCTTTGGACTCACATCTGTCTGCTCTGAAAGTAATATTACCGCATCGCTTGGTATGCTTATTCCTGCTAATTTTGCTAATGCTTGAACATCTTTTCCTACTATTGCTGGGTTTGGTGTTCCATTAGCTCTTAATAAAATCTTGCCTACTTTTTCTGATTCTTCTGCATTTAAGAAATATCCTTTTTGTCTCTTGAATTCTTCAATTATCTCTGCTTTCTTTACTGTCTCTGCTATTATTGATTGTTCTGAAGCACATATTACTCCATTATCAAAAGTATCACTGCCTATTACTTTTCTTACTGCTGTAGGAATATCTGCTGTTCTTTCAATAAAGCATGGGCCGTTTCCAGGTCCAACTCCTATAGCTGGTGTTCCTGAACTGTAAGCTGCTCTTACCATTCCTTCTCCACCTGTTGCAAGGATAAGTGCTGTATCCTTATTCTTCATCAATTCAGCAGTACCTTCTACTGTCAATATTGACATACATTGGATTAATCCATCTGGTGCTCCTGCTTCTACTGCAGCTTTCTGCATTATCTTTACAGTTTCTGTAATACTTCTTACTGCTGTTGGATGTGGTGAGAATACTATTGCATTTCCTGCCTTTAATGCTATTAATACCTTGAATATTGCTGTTGAAGTTGGGTTAGTTGAAGGTATAAGTCCTGCTATAACTCCAAGTGGAACAGCTATATCTATTAATTTCTTTTCCTTGTCTTCTTTTAAAATTCCAACCGTTTTCAAATCTTTAATATAGTTATAAACTACTATACTTGAAAACTTATTCTTTATTACTTTATCTTCCCATTTTCCATATCCTGTATCTTCATATGCCAATTTTGCAAGTTTTACAGCTTCAACTTCTGTAGCCTTAGCTATTTTTTCTATTACCTTGTTTACAGCTTCTTGAGAAAAATTTTTAAATTCTGCTTGAGCTTTCTTTGCTTTTGCTATAAGAGTTCTTACTTCCTGTATTGACTGTAAGTCCTTATCCATTATCTCCATTTTCATTCTCCCTTTCGAATATCTATTTTAAATTTAGTTCATATTAAAAATATTCTGGTGTAATCCTTTATATGGACTTCACTGTTAAATACAATACAATTAATATTAAATCAATTAAGTTTAAGTTGCAACTGTATTTTTCTGTTTGATTTTAATAATTTTAGTCAAATTACTATTTTAAAAAATCTGGGGAGTTTTTCAAAATTAACAAAGTATTTTTTCTAAGTTGTTAACTTCAATTCCTTCATAATCATCTATTTCTTCAGCTATAGTTACTTTTACCTTATCTACTGTCTTCTCCTGTTTTATATCTCTTTATTTGCAACTTTTCTAGGGCCAATTGTTGATTCCATATCTATGAGTGGTCTTGAAATAACTAATAATTCCAAGTACCTTTAAAATAAACCCTCTTCAAAAAGAATACACAAAACATCTTTTACATGCATTGGTAATTCACTATGCTAAAGATATTTCATCTATAATTTTATGTCTTTTTAAAAAGTAGGTTTAGACATAGAAACAGGATCTTGTCCCATTGATCTTAAAATGGACAATCCAGCTTTTCTAGCAGCAGTTAAAGATTGCAAAACAGCACCTGAATCCCCACTTATAGTGATAAGAATTTCATTTGTATATGACAGTACGCCATTAGTAGGACTGCCATAAGTAATTAGTTTTACATCTGCTGTTTTTAATGCTGTATCTGCTACTATCATTCCAACCCCTGCTGGAGCTGCATGCATGATACCAAAGGCCTGCCCTGATGGAGCTCCAAAAGCCTTTTCAAATATTAAACTTGCCCTTGCAGTATATTGAACTTCCAGATGGCCAGCATCACAAAGATAAACATTTCCTAAATATTTATCTGTTTGTTTAAGTGCAATTTCCACTGCCCTTCTAGCATCAGATACATCTGCCGCTTTCAAAACAATAAATATACCATGTCCTGCTCCGCCTTTTGTATCTCTTGGTAGTTCAATAGTTGCCACTTCTGTATTTGTACCTTTAACTGCCTCATCTGCAGCCATCATTTGAGCAGGTGCCCCTACTCTGGCACTTATTATGCCTATTGAACGGCATGTATTATCTAAGCCTAAATGCTTATGCAACAGGCTGTCTACATTAGCTATAACCAGGCCTACTGTATCCCCTCCTGCTGTTCCTACAAATTCAGTCATTGTTGGAGCTGTCTTTACATCATTTGCTTTTTGTTCTACTACTGCTTGTTTACTTTCTTCTGCCACTTTTACATCTGGTTTGGCTTCTTTTATAGCTTCTTCTTTTTTTGAATCCGACAACTTTTCAGTAGTTGATTCTACAACTTTATTTAACTTTTCCTGGTCAAAATTTTTCAAATCTAAACTCTTTCTAACTTCACCTAAAACCTTTTCGATTAACTCATTATTCATACATAACTCCCCTCATTAAAGCTTTAATTAGCCAATGTTAGGCAATATTTTTTCTACATCCGTATGAGGTCTTGGAATAACGTGTACTGATATAACTTCTCCTACTCTCTTAGCTGAAGCAGCTCCTGCATCTGTTGCTGCCTTTACTGCTCCTACGTCTCCTCTTACCATAACGGTTACAAGTCCTGAACCTATTTTCTCATATCCGATAAGTGCAACATTTGCTGCCTTTACCATTGAGTCAGCAGCTTCAATAGCTCCCACTAGTCCTTTTGTTTCGATCATTCCTAATGCTTCCTGTCCCATAAAATAGTACCTCCATAATTTTTATTTTTTTATTATTTAGTTTTATTTTTTATTTTGTCTAAATTTTATTACTAAATCCATAAAAAATTTTTGACAAATTCGACTGACTTTTGTATTATATATATATATAATTATTGTATTTTTTTGATATAAAAAAGTAAATATCAAACCAAATAATTATTTTATGACAAATTAATTATACCAAAATTTTGGAATATATACAACACTAAAAATGTAGGAGGGAAAAAGCATAAGATGAGTTCATTACAAAGCATTGATTTAAAAGATATCATTGATGTAGAAAATATACAGGAAATACAGAATAGATTGACAAAGTTAGTTAAATTTCCTACAATTATAGTAGATACTAATGGTATTCCTGTCTGTAAAGAAACCAATTTTACTCCTTTTTGTTCCCTTATGGGTTCTTTTCCAGAAGGAAATAAAAATTGTAAATTGTGTCATTCTCAAGCTGGGTTCTTAGCTATGAAAGATAAGAATCCTAAAGTATATACATGTCATACTGGTCTTATGGATTCAGCAACCCCTATTATTGTAGATGATTATTATTTAGGTGCAGTTTTAGGTGGACAAGTGTTAATAAAGGATCAACAGACAAAAGATTCCATTAATTTAAAAAAACTATCTAAAGATTATAAAATACCTATAAAAAGACTAGAAGAAGTAACTAACTCTATTCAGCTAGTTGAAAGCGATTACCTTCATAACTGTGTGGAGTTTTATAATTTTCTCGCAAATTATATAGCAGAAATTGGAATGCATAAAATAACTCAGAAAAAGCTGTTAAAAGAAAGTGAAGAAAAAATAAAATTGGAGCAGCAAGCTAAAAAGATGAAATTACAAACTATACAAGCCCAAACTAACCCTCACTTTTTATTTAATACTTTAAATACCATAGCTAGAATAGCTTTAATAGAAAATGCTCCTAAAACAGAAGATTTGATATATACTCTTTCTGATATTTTAAGATATAGTCTGCGAAATTCCGAAGAATTTCCTAAATTAAAAACCGAAATGGAGTATATAGAAAGATATTTATATATTCAGGCTTTAAGATACAGTGATAGAATTAAATACCATATTGAAGTAGATGAAAAAATTCTTGAATGTAGAATTCCCTCTATGACTATTCAACCTATAGTGGAGAATGCATTGATACACGGTTTAGAAGAGAAGTCAGAGGGGGGTGAAGTTTCTATTAAAGGCAGTTTAACACCTTCAAAAGATATTATAATTGAAGTATTTGATAATGGCAGGGGAATTAATTCCAGCATACTGAATTTACTTAATAATTCAGATAATATACCAGAACAATTTGGAATAGGTATAAGGAATACTAATGATAGACTGTGTAATTATTTTGGAAATAACTATGGTCTAAAAATAAAAAGTAAACCTAACTGGGGCACAAAAGTGGACATACATCTTCCTAGAATTATGGCACCTTAGATAATTGTAGAATATAGTAAATTCCAAATATTCGTACCATACTTTAAGTAGTTAAGGAGGAAAATTAACTATGTATAAACTTCTTATAGCAGATGATGAACCTTTAGAGAGAAAAGCTTTAAGAATAATCTTACAGAGAGATTTTTATAATATTGATATAAAGAAAGATTGCAAAAATGGACATGAGGTGGTACTCAATGCTAAAATCTACAAGCCAGATATAATTCTCATGGATATAAAGATGCCAGAGAAAAATGGTTTGGAAGCTCAAAAGGAAATAATACAATTTCTACCCAACGTAAAAACCATTATTTTAACAGCTTATGAAAAATTTGATTATGCCCAGGAAGCTATAAAATACGGTGTGGTTAACTATATGATAAAACCTGTAAGAACCAATGACTTAAAAATTGCTCTAAACAAAGTTATACAATCTATCGAGACTACAGAAAAACATGATAACTTAAAAATGACTGATATAAATGCCAAAAATATATATGAAGATACTATAAAAATTATTTTAAAATATATAGACAATAATTTTAACCGCAAGATAAATCTTAATTCAGTAGCTAATTATGTTCATTTGAACCCTCAATATTTAAGCAGATATTTCAAGCAAAAAATGGGTATTACATTCACCCAATATATTACAAAATTGAGACTTGAAAAAGCAAAAAAGTTATTGATAAATACAGATAAATCCATAACACAAATAGCTTTAGAAGTAGGCTATGTAGATGCTGCTTATTTTAGCAAAGTATTTTTTAAAAATGAACATTTGTCACCTTATAAATTTAAAGTAAGTAGTTATAGTAAAGTATAATCACTATGAAGCACAAAAACTAAGAAATTTATATTTAGTTTTTGTGCTTTTATATTTTTACTATATGCTATTTGGCTAAATTTAGTATATTTATAACATCCTCTTTATTTAACTTTACAAACTGTCCAACTCTTTGTGTTCCATTATTTGTACACTTATCTGCCATTTCTTCAATTTTACTCTCATCTATATTTCCTTCTTTTAATGTTACAGGTAATCCAATTTTCTGGAAGAACTCTTTTGTTTTCTTTATACCTTCCAATGCTATATCTTCATAAGAGGTGTAAGCTAACTCTACATTCCATACTCTCACAGCAAACTGAACAAATCTATTAATATCATGTGTATACACATATTTCATCCATGCTGGAAATATAATAGCAAGACCTGCTCCATGGGCAATATCATTCTGTCCACTTAATTCATGTTCAATTTGGTGAGAAGCCCAGTCACCTATTCTACCGGTACTTAATAGGTCATTATGAGCTATGGTACCAGTCCACATGATTTCTGCTCTGGCATCATAATTTTCAGGGTCTTTAAGTACTATTTCAACATTGTTTATAATAGTTTTCATTGCAGCTTCACAAAGTCTATCTGTAAGATCTACATTTTTTATATTAGTAAAATATCTCTCCATTATATGTGCCATAATATCAGCAGCACCACAAGCAGTTTGGTAGGCAGGTAATGTAAAGGTAAGTTCTGGATTCATAATTGAGAAAGTCGGTCTAATATATCCTGTAGCAATACCCTTTTTAAGCCATCCTTCTTCATTCATAATAACAGAATTATTACTGGATTCTGTCCCTGTGGCAGGAAGTGTTATTATTACTCCTATAGGAAGAGCTTCTTTAACCTTTGCTTTTCCTATAAAAAAATCCCATACGTCTCCCTCATAAGGTACTCCTACTGCAATGGCTTTCGCCGTATCTGCTGCACTTCCTCCCCCTACAGATAACACAAATTTTATATTATTTTCCCTGCACAATTTTATTCCTTCTCTAACTGGCTCTAATCTTGGGTTAGGTTTAATGCCTGAAAGTTCTATAAACTCTACTTCATTTTCTTTTAATGAGTCAACTACCCTGTCATAAAGTCCAGATTTTTTTATACTTCCTCCTCCGTAACAGAATAGTATTTTATCCGCATATTTTTTTACCTTACTACCTATAAATCTTTCAGAGTTCTTACCGAAAATTATTTCTGTAGCATTTTTAAAAACAAAATTTTTCATAAGTAACACCTCTTGCTTATAATTTTTCAAATTTAAATGTTTACTTGAACTTTATATTAGCTAATGCTTCGGCTAATGATGAATTTATATTGGCCTTATTTTCTCCATTCATTTTTTTCATATATTTTGACACTTCTTTTTTATTTAACTTACCCTCATTTTCTTTAAATCTTTTATTAAATGAAGAAAATTTTTCCCTAAAGCTGCAGTGTGAACATACATAAATTCGTTTTTCTCCCTCTCCCTTAAGTTCAAGCTTTTTATGACACTCGGGGCACCTGGCATTGGTCAATCTGGCTAAATTTTCTCTATGGCCACACTCCCTATCCTGACATACTAACATTCTTCCCTGTTTGCCTTTAACTTCAAGCATATACTTTCCACAGACAGGACATTTTTTTCCTGTAATATTATCATGTTTAAATTTATTACTGCTTTCCTTAACATCTTCCACTAATGTTCCGGCATATTCCCTCATCTTTCTTATAAAAACTTCAGGATCCTTTTTTCCCTTACTAATAAGTTCTAAGTCCATTTCCCACTGCGCCGTTAAAAGAGGAGATTTAAGATCTTCTGGTACTAATTCTATAAGTTGTTTTCCCTTTGAAGTTGGAATTATATCTTTACCATTTTTTTCTACATAAAACATGTTAAAGAGTTTCTCTATAATATCAGCCCTTGTAGCCACCGTTCCTATCCCTCCGGTTTCACCAAGAGTTTTTGCATATAGTTTGTCTATAGATATATATTTTTGTGGTTTTTCCATAGCTGACAATAAAGTTCCCTCGTTAAATCTTGCCGGAGGCTTAGTCTTTAATCTCCTGGATTCAATTGATATTATATCTATACTATCACCTTTTTTCAACTCAGGTAATATTTGATTTTCATTTTCATCGTCTTCAATTACCTGATTTCCAATGTCATATACCTTTTTCCACCCTTTTGATTTTACAACTTTACCCCTTGCTATAAAATTTTCTCCATTAATGTCAGTAATTATACTAGTTTGCACATATTCAAAAGGAGGTAACATAACAGCCAAAAACCTTTTTACTACCAGATCATAAATATTTTTTTCTTCGCTGCTTAAAAGTGACAGTGTTAATACCTCTTCCGTAGGAATTATAGCATGGTGATCACTTACCTTACTGTTATCCACAAAACCTTTATGTGCATTTATCCTGGTTTTTAATAACTCACTTGCATATATTTTGTAACTGCCTACAGAAATTGCTTTTAAACGTTCTTTCAACGTGTCCACTATGTCCGTAGAAATATATCTAGAATCTGTCCTAGGATAAGTTAAAATTTTATAATTTTCATATAATCTCTGCATTATAGAAAGTGTATGCTTAGCGGAATATCCAAAAATTCTATTGGCATCCCTTTGTAATTCTGTCAAATCATAAAGTGCAGGCGCGTACTGTTTTTTATAACTCTCTCTAACATCAATTATATTGGCTGCTTTTCCTTTAGTAATGGCTAAAATTTTATTTACCCTATTTTCTTCATAAATATTACTATTATTATTTTTATCCCTCCACATTAATGTAAATTCCTTTGTCTTTGCATTAATCACAAAATAATCCTTAGCCTTAAAATTTTTTATTTCCTCCTCACGATTAACTATCATAGCAAGCGTTGCTGATTGAACCCTTCCTGCAGTGAGCTGTGCATTATATTTACAAGTTAGGGCACGTGTAATATTCAATCCTACTACCCAGTCTGCTTCTGCTCTACATCTGGCGGCTTTATACAAATTATCATATTTTGAAGAATTTTTTAAATTTGCAAATCCCTCTTTTATGGCCTTATCTGTTTGAGAAGATATCCACAATCTTTTAACTGTTTTTTTAACTCTAGCTTTCTCTATTATCCACCTGGCTACCAATTCTCCTTCTCTTCCTGAATCTGTAGCAATTATTATCTCTCCTATATCTTTTCTATTCATCTGAGATTTTACTATATTAAATTGCTTGCCGCTTTGTTTTATAACTACAAGTTTTAATTTATCAGGAAGCATTGGCAGATCTTCTAATACCCAGCTTTTATATCTTTCATCATAATCTTCAGGATCTGCTAAAGTTACCAAATGGCCTAATGCCCAGGTCACAACATATTTATCTCCTTCTATATAGCCTAAGTTTTTTTTGTTACAATGAAGTACTTTTGCTAAATCTCTTCCTACAGACGGTTTTTCAGCCAATACTAATATCTTACTCATATTCATTTCCTTTCATTTTTATTAAATTTATAGTATCCATAATGTTAAAATGCTTTTTTACCCTAGTATACCACATACACTTTGTACTTAAATATTTATTTACATAATCCTCTTGGAATAATTATATTAACTATAGTACATACTATACACATATTGAATTCATCAAGTGATCCAGAATCTTAAATAGAGTTTCCCCAGAAAAAACATTTTCACCATCGGAACCTAAAAAATTATCCCCCACTTCTTAGAAAGCTGGGGTATCAAATAATTTGAGGCTTGAAATAAAATTCATCTTATATTTTAAGATATTTAAATATAATTGTCTATCCACTTAATATGCTTGAGTATGGGAGGGATAAATCTTGGAAAATACTCATAATTTTTTATGTCCATCAATTAACCTTATCGGTACAGGTGCACTAAAAAATTTACCAAACTATTTAATGCCCCATAAACTAAGTAAGGCTCTAATCGTTACAGATAAAAACATAATAAGTCTTGGTTACGTGGAAATGGTTGAAAAGATATTGAAACATTTATTTATTTCTTATGACATATTTGATGGTGTACTACATCCCAATTCTACAATTTCATTTGTAGAAGACGGTTTAACATATTTCAAAAAAGGGTTGAATCCATTAAAAAGAAGTTATCATTTTATTATATCTGTAGGTGGCGGTACTTGTCATGATTGTGCTAAAGGTATCGCAATAGTGGCAACTAACGGAGGCTCAATAGCAGATTATGAAGGATATAAAAAAATGACAAAACCCTGCTTGCCGCTTATAGCTATTAATACTACTTCTGGTTCTGCATCAGAAGTGTCACACTTTGTAATTCTGACAGATGAAAGTAGGAAATTAAAGATAGATATAGGCGACCCTAAAATGACACCTATAATATCTGTAAATGATCCAATATTTATGTCATCTATGCCTCCTGATGTAACTGTTAGTTCAGGAATGGATGTGGCTACCCATGCCATAGAATCCTTTATTTCTACTGAAGCCTTTCCTGCTACAGATGCTTTAGCCATAGCTGCTTTAAGACTAGTATTCACCTATATAAAAAGAGCTCACGATAATGGAAATGATTTAGAGGCCAGAGAACAGATGATGTATGCCAATATAATGGCAGGATTGGCATTTAACAATGCAGGGTTAGGACTTGTTCATGCAATGACTCATCAAATAGGTGGTTTTTATCAGCAAATTCATGGAATATGTAATACAGTACTTTTACCCTATGTAATTGAATTTAATTCTTCCTCCATACCTGAGGAAAGGATTCTTACGCTGTGCAGCGCTATGGGAGAAAATGCATTAAATCAACATGAAGCTCTCTGCAAGATTAAGAATAAAATTCAAATTTTATCTAAGGAGCTGGATGTTCCCATAAATCTAAAAGATATAGGAGTAAAAGAAGAAGATTTAGAATTTCTTTCAAATAATGCAGTAAAAGATATAGCTATGTTTACAAATCCTAGGCAGGCAACCGCAGAAGATGTATTTAATATTTTTAAAATTGCTATGTGAACATTTAACAATATAATTTTACTTTAACAAAAAATATTTATATTTAGGAGGTTATACTTATGTCAAATATTACACAAATACCCTTAGTCTCATCGGAAATAACAGGAATCTGGAACTCCTACATAGCTGAAAGTTTATTGGCATGTAAATTTCAGTATTTTTTAAATTCAGTTGAAGATGTTGAAATAAAAAAACTTTTACAGCAAAATTTAGATTTATGTAACGGCCGTATCAAAATATTATCGGACATATTTACTGGAGAGCAATTACCTATACCAGATGGTTTTAATGAAAAAGATGTTACTATAAATGCTCCACGCTTATTCACAGATAACTTTTATCTACAATATTTATGTTATGTATCAAAAGTTGGTATGCAGAATTATACCTCAACTTTAAATGAAATAGCTCGTAATGACATTAGAGATTATTTTTCAAAATGCACCTTAGACTATGTTGATCTTTATAATAAATCTACAGAATTAAAATTATCAAAAGGTATTTTTATAAGAACACCTCATGTGGAAGTACCTAAAAGTATTCAATATGTGAAAAGTGAGCAATTCATGTTAAACTGGTTTGGAAAAAAGAGACCCCTACTTACCAGTGAAATAACGCATATTTTTTCTATGGCTCTTGGAACTATAATAAGAAAAACTCTTTTTACGGCCTTTGCTCAAGTTTATAAGGATAAAAAAATTTCTGAGTATATATTAAGAGGAAGAGAATTAGCTTCTAAACAAAATGATATCTTAAATTCTTTATTAGAAAAAGAAGATATTCCTGTGCCATCTTCTTCTGATATGTATGTGACTGATTCTACAGTTTCGCCTTTTTCAGAAAAATTAATAATGAACAAAATATTGATAATGTGTTCCACCAAAATAGGCAGCATAGGAATAGCCCTATCAGATGCCAAGAGAAATGACTTGCAAAATATTTACATTAAATTCACAGAGGAACTTATAAAATATACTAAAGACATTTTAGATATGATGATAAGTAAAAAACTATTTGAACAACCACCACAAGCCATAGATCATAAAAATTTAGCAGGAATTAAATAATCCAATAATATAAAAACTCCTGAATACAAATAATGATGTATATAAGGAGTTTTTATAATTCTACACTTAAGCTTTTTCTACTCCTTTATCCTTTTTAAAATGAATTAAAATTGCTATTGTAGAAACATACATAATATTAAATGCTGCATATACATTGATTATTCTATCTGTATAACTTCTCCTTATTGTAGGATTTCCATATAAACTAGTTATAATAATTATTAAAGGATATAATAGCAATGTAAATGTCTGAGGGGATATCTTTTTTATAGATTGATTTAAACCATAAGAAATTGAAAAATAATGAGTAGCCATACATTTAAATTGTACTATGGACCACAGGGCTATAAATACAAATCTAAAGCTATTTACAATAGGAATATGTACACTATCAGCCAATGTCAAAACGGGCCATATATATTTAGGGGAAATTTCAATACCTAAATAGTAAATAGTTGCAGAAACTGTCCATGTATAAATAAATGTTACAATAACAATTGCTTTTAAACCACATTTCAACAAATTCTTGTTGTCTTTTAAAAAAGGATAGATAAATAGTATAACTTCCATACCTGAAAAAGGAAAAAATGTTTGCATAGAACCTTTTAATATATTACCTATACCATTATCAAATACGGGCATTAAATTTAAGAAAGTTCCATAAGCTAATATCCCTATAGGAATAACGAGTAAAGTTATAGTTAAGTAAAAACCTACCTCATTTAACCTACCTAAAGGTTTTATGCCATTATAAACAATATAGGTTACAGGAATCAATGAAGTAAATACCATTTGATAGTTCTGCAAAAATCCGGTAGCATATATTTTAAACACCTGAATATATCCTGAAAACTCTGACGTAAGCATGAATAAAAAGTAAGATATAAAAATAAAATTTAAAATACTGCCTAAAATATTTCCAAAACATTTTTTGCTTAACGCCAATATATCCTCATTATAAGATTTTTTACATAAATAGTTTGCTATGAGCAATATATACAAAGGATATACTGCTCCTAATATACAACTGATCCAGCTGTCTTGCCTTGCAAATTTTATAATACTATTAGGTATATACATAATTTCAATGCCTACCATAGCTGATTTTAATGTAAATGTAAATTGACTGGGGGTTAAGAATGCATGTTTTGACTTATACATTTTTCTCATTCCCAAAGTTGCTTTGTCTAGTGGAATCATTATTTGGAATGGCTTTAGGTCTCCTATTCATCTTCCATATAGGTGCCCTTATAAATATATCTTTCATGTCACTCTTGTGGAATACCATGTATGGTACTCCAAAATTCTCCAAGCAGCAAAGATAGGCCAATATAGAAAACCATCCTATAACTATGCCAAGTACTCCAAGCCAATTTGCCAATATAAGCATGGGATACGTTAAAGCTCTTATTCCAATAGACATTTGATAATTAGATATTACAAAAGAAGCCACTGTAGTAATTCCCGCCACAAGCAAAGTAGGCGAACTTATAACTTTTGACTGAATTGCAGCATCTCCGATTATAATACCTCCTACTACGCTGATTGTCTGGCCTATTTTTCCCGGCATCCTAAGTCCACCCTCTCTCAAAAATTCTATAGTTAACTGCATAACCAGCAGGGACATAAAAGGAGTTAACACTATACCCTGCCTTGCTTCTATAAGAGACTTAATATATTCAACAGGAATAAGTTCTGGATTAAATTTAATTAATGTTATATATATTCCAGGAACAGATATCACTATAAATACAGCTATAATTCTCACAAATCTTATAAACCATGCCTGTAATGTCCTACCATAATAATCCTCTGCAGTCTGAAAAAATTCTATAAATATGGAAGGATAAGTTGTAACATAGGGTGTACCCTCTAGTAAAAAAGCTATTTTCCCTTCCATCAGGCCTGCTTCTATTACATCAGGTCTTTCAGAACCACTGGTTTGAGGCAAAACACTATAGGGATGTTCTTCTATACACTGTTCAATAATACTATTTGCTGGAATAAAGTCTATATTTATTTTATTTATTTTATCTTTCATCCTTTTAAGGAACTCTTTATCTACCACATCATCTATATACATAATTACTAAATCTGTTTGAGATCTTCTTCCCAATGTAAATTTCTCTGTAGTTAAATTTCTGTCTTTTATTCTCCTCCGTAATATACTTATATTAGTTTCTAAATTCTCCACAAAACCTTCTCTTGGTCCTCTTAAGGAAAGGTCATTTTCCGGTTCAGATATAGCTCTATAATTCCCTCCTGAGGTATTTATTATAATAAAATTACAGCAGTTTTCAATTATTAACACAGTTTTTCCCCTTTTAATACTGTTTATAACATTACCTATATCTCTTTCAATACAAGAATCACTGGCAGCAATATATCTTTTTTGTATATAATCTTCTATGTCCTTTTTTCCTGCAAAGTCTTCTTTCACATGTAACATTAATGGATTCAATATATCTCTATCTATAACGTCTTTATTTATAAGACCGTTTAAATAAATAATGGCAGCTTCTATACAATTATTTTTTCCTATAAGTAGGTTTCTTACTACCATTTCAGTTTGTTCTCCTAATAAATTCTTTATATTTTCAATGTTGTGATCTATGTTATATTCTTTGTTATCCATTTATATCACCCCAATCTATATAATAAATATATTTCCCCTAATCTGTAAAAAATATTTATTTAAACATTATGTCCAGTGGTCTTTACCTATGTAAAAAACTGCTGACAAACATATTTTGTCAGCAGTTCAAGGGTACTCTTTTATTCAATGTGAAAGTGATTTAATTATAGTAACAATATTATTTACTTATCATTACATTTCCGGTATCTTTCCCCAATGTATGGGATGCTCTATTAAATTTTTCTGTCTTTGGTAATCTTATTTCAACAACTCCACTTTGCAGCGTAGCTTCCACGGCTTCTGCCCTTACACTTGTTGAAAGTGGAATTGTTCTATTTAATACAAATTGATTGGAGCCATTTAATAAAGTACCTGATATTGTTAATGAATCATCTGTAACATTAAGTTTCAAATCATTTATTGCAGAGTTCGATACATAAGCAGATACCATAATATCACTGGATGTTTCTGAAATATCTACAGTAGGCTGAATCATAAGGTTTCTTCCCATAGGAATTTGAGTGTTATAAGTTATACCGTTAAAAGTTCCGCTTCCCATTTGACCAAATTGAGATGCTGAAATGCAAGGTGTGGTATTAGTCATTTGAGAAGCATTGACATACCCTACCTGTGGACTAATAGCCCAGCCAGTCATAGGCTGGGAATTATTAGAAAAAGCATTTATCGCCACTCCTGAATGTGTACCAATTCCATAGTTAACAGTAGTACCCATGCATGAAACATTTGAAGATATTGGAACAAACCTCAACTGTTGTATGTTAGTTCCCTGCTGTTCTGAAGTATTAGTATTAATTTGCATAATAATGTACCTCCTAATTTTTTATTTTTTACAGTACTTATTATTGTATATTAAAGGAAAAATTATTCGAAAAATTTTTTAAAATATTTAAAAATAAAACTCCATTAATCTGAATATATATAAGACCAAATTCAAACAATAATCTTAACTAAATTTTAATTTTCAATTTTGGGATGTGATTAAAATGAATGAAAATAGATATAAATTAATTAAAGATATATCAGAAGAACGTAATTCCAAAGTAATATGCTACTTCTGTGGTGACAGGCAAAATGTCAACATAAGAGTGGCCCCAGATATTATTCCAATCTTTCATAAACTGCTTGAGCATTTGGGAAAAACAGATAAAATAGATCTATTTATTTTTACTAAGGGAGGAGATGTACTGACATCTCTCCGTTTAGTTGAACTCATATACGAATACTGCAGCAAATTTTCAGTATTAGTACCCTATAAAGCTTATAGCGCAGGTACTTTAATATGCCTTGGTGCTTCTGAAATAATTATGACTAAGATGGGAGAACTAAGTCCTGTAGATCCTAATATAACCAGCGTTTTTAATCCTGAGGATGCCAATAATATGAAGCTTCCTATTAATGTGGAGGATGTGTATTCTTTCTTTTCTATTGCCAAAGATGTAATAGGTCTTAAAACTGATGAAACTTTAATTAAAGTCTTTACTAACTTAACAGAACATATTCATCCTTTAGCTGTTGGAAGTATATTCAGAAGTCATGCTCTGATAAGAACTGTCGCAAAAGAACTGCTTCTTATGCATATGAACTATCAGGATGAATATAAAATAAATGAAGTTGTAAATATTTTAACAGAAAAACTGCAATCACACAGCTATATGATAACAAGGAGGGAAGCTAAGAACATAATTAAACTTCCTATAGAAAATTGTTCTGATGAATTAGAAAAAAAATTATGGAGTCTTTATGAAACTTACGAAAAAGACTTTTCTTTTAATATCCCATTCTCTCCTGAAGAAGCAGCAGATTCCTTAGGTAAATTTTCTGTATGTTCAGGAATTATTGAAACAGCTGATATGAGTTATGGCTACATTTTTGACGGAGCAATTCATAACATGGGAGAGGGTAATATAAACGGATATGCAAATGTAAATATTGTAAATCAAGCTTGGAGGAGAATATAATATGAATTTAAAATCTAATAAACAATTAAAGCGATTTAGAAATATATACAACAACTCAGGATGCGTTTCCTCAAATTATAAGATATCCAATAATGACCTGGAAATATCACATATAGAATATGAACAGGATGAAATAAGTGGTGAATTTAACATTAATAAAGTGAAGTTTAACAGATAATAAAAACAACCCTTTCTATAAAATAAAATTAGCTTGTTGAATAATTAAACATTTATTATATGTTTAATTATTCAACAAGCTAATTTTATTCAACTGTAATTCTAATTTTATACAATTAATCAACAAAATGTAATATCGGCAAAAATAATTTAAAATAAATAGTTAAAGTTTTGAAATTTAAATACGAATTATTATTGAGTTAAATATTTATATAAATATATAGACTACAGTAAAAATATAACTTAAAAAGGAGTTGTTGTCATGATTTCTATGAAGTCATTATCTGACTTAAAAGCCTTGGCTGAAATAGAAGCAAATTTAATACCTGGAGGTATTGTGTATGGAATTATAGAAGGAGATACAATGACCTGGGTAAAAAAATCTGATTCCCTTGATATTAATGTATTTTATATTGGACTTAAACTGGATAAAAATAGTACAAGCATGCTTGCTATCCGCGAAAAAAGAATTATATCTCAGAATATACCCCGTTCTGTTTATGGCACTAGATTACACATATCTTCAATTCCAATTATTGATGAAGAAGATAATGCTGTAGGAGCCTTTTCTTTTGCGATACCCAAAGTACACTCTGTACTAAAGGCATTTCCTGACTTTGCGCCAATGTTATCTGAAATGTTTTCTGAAGGTGTTCAACTTAGAATAGCAGACTTAAATAAAATTGTAGGTACTCAATCTTCCAAAAAATTTGATATACCTTTTTTAAAAGAAGGGGTTGCTCTTGATAAAAATTATATTGAAAGTAAAGTAATACAGTCTAAGAAGCCTGCATCACAAGAAATAAGTACCTTAGAGTATGGAGTTCCGGTAAGATTGTCAGCCTATCCTTTATTTGACGAAGACACCAATGAAATTGTAGGGGCCTTTAGTGTTACTACTCCAAAGGAAATTGCTGTAACCTTGCGTAACATGTCTGCCAATCTGGAAAACAGCCTTACTGGAATATCATCTACCATTCAGGAATTAGCAGCCTCCGCTTCTGAAATACACTCTAACCAACAAAATCTTAGTATTACTATTAATGAGATAACTGCCTTATCAGAAGAAATTAATAAGGTATCCGAATTTATAAAGGCAATTGCAGATGAAACTAAAATGCTGGGTTTAAATGCTTCAATAGAAGCAGCAAGAGCAGGAGAATTTGGTAAAGGATTTGGAGTTGTAGCTGCAGAAATAAGAAGATTATCTGAGCAATCTAAGGATACCATACCTAAGATTACAAAATTGACAGATAATATAAAAGAAAAAGTAGATGAATCAAATAAGAAAAGTCAAATTTCTTTATCTGCCAGTCAAGAACAAGCTGCTGCTACGGAAGAAATTACAGCCAGTATAGAGGAAATAACCTCATCCTCTGAAGAATTAAATAAAATTGCAACTACTCTTTAAATACATATTATGTATTATTGCAGACATATTTTAAGAGCAGTAAGGAATTTTTATAAAAATCTCCTTACTGCTAAAAAATTAGATATTTAGAAATAATTAACTAATCACTTGATTTTCAAGTACTTTAATTCTCGTACAATTGTGATACAGTTATAATCGGATAATATTTCTCATCTACATTGGCAGGAAAATCAATATTTGTATTAGTTCTTGTATCTCCATTTAAAGTCCCTGTAACAGTAACAGTAATATGATCTTGTTTATTTGTATTATTAATCAATTCCCATGCTAACGCCTGGGTACCAGTCCCTGGTATAAAGCTTTCTCCTTTTCCAGTTGCAAATTTTCCGTCAAAATAATAGAATTTATAAGTTCCATTACTTCGAAGTGCTGTCATTCCATATCCACTGTTTGCACAAGCCTGCATTGATAAACAATCTTTTGTGTCATTACCTGGATCTTGTTTTGCTTTACCAGTATCTGAATCTACGTACTGAACAAAACAATCTTCATCTTGAATAAAGCCTGTTAAAGTAACTGTTGTGGTTTGTGCCGGTGCTGGTGTTTGTACCTGTGCCGGCACAGTATTAGAATCTTCTGATTTTGATTGGCTAGTTTTTAAATTGTTTTCCGATAATTCATTATTTGAATTACCAGCAGTACTACCCTTTACATTTGATACTTTAGATGAATTCTCCTCTTGTGATGTATTTTTTGAAGTTTGAGTACTTGAATTAGGTACTTGTTTTATTGGACTAGTTAAATTATTAGAATTAGATGCTCGTCTTAATTCTTCCCTTGATACCACTTTGATTTTGCTCTTAATCATTCCCATCCAGCAAGTATAAATAAACTCTCCTTCTTTATCTGGAATAAATTCTACTATATTATTTCCTACAACAAATTTCTTTTCTATATTATAAACAGGTATTTGTATTGCATTATTACAATCAGAATAGACCGCCTTATCAACCTTTATAGTCCATCTAACTTTAATTCCTTTTGCAACTTGAATTGGAGGAAAATAATCCTGTCCAATGCTCGTAGTCACTATCTGTATATTTCCATGTATAACAGAAACTTCATAGTCACCTGCCTTATTGTTAGAATCTACAAATGATGGAAATACGACACCTGTAAGTGCAAGACCTCTCCCAATCATTACAATACCAAGAATAATTACTAAAACAGCACTGAACTTTAAAATATATCTTGAAAACTTCTTATTGATTATTGCACTAAATGTGCCAAATGCAAATATACCTGGAATAGTACCTAATGTAAATATAAATGCAGAAACTGCTCCATAGATGGCACTTCTAGTGCTAAGAGCATAAAGTTGTATCATCTGCAAAGGTCCACAGGGCATTAAACCCGTTAATAATCCTACAATCAGAGGACTTGTACTGCTATTTTTCCCCATAATTCTCTTTGCAACAAATTTAGGCATTGAAATATTTAAGTGTCTTAATACAGGAAAAATACCAAGAAGATTTATAGCCATAATAATCATAAATACTCCACCTATAATTGGAATGATCCCTTTAAAAACACCTGATAGGGTGAGTACCTGTCCAATACCTCCAACTATACCTCCAATAATAGTGTAGGATATTATTCTGCCAATATTATAGATTGTAATAGGTAAAAATGTACTTTTACTAAGTTTTTTATCAGCTGTTTTAGCTTCATTCTTATTTATACATTGCGTAAGAACAATACCTCCACACATACCAATACAATGGATTGAAGTTAGTATTCCAAATAAAAAAATCAAACTAAAGCTGGCGTTATTTCCAAGTGACGGAAGGTACTTTAAATAAAAAAGATCTTTTAAAAAAAGCAGTAGATGATTCTCCATTATTTTCCCCCCTCATATTCTATCTATTTAAAAAGGTATTAAAAAATACTTACCTATGTTTTCTTAATACCCAATTTTAGATCAGAAATTAATTTTCAGCTAAAGATGTTACTGTAATTACCGGATAAGTATTACCGTCTGATGCAGTCTTTATTTCTCCATTCAACTTACCTTTTACGGTTATAGTTATATTATTTTTCTTTATAGTATTTTGTATTAGATTCCATGCAGATAGCTGTGAACCAGTACCATCAAAGGTTTTTCCATCAGCAAAAGCTGCAAAATCCCCATCAAAATAGTAGAATTTATAGCTGCCGTCACTTTCAAGAGCTGTTATTCCATATCCATTAGCTGCACAGGATTTCATTGATAAACACATTTTTGTATCATCACCGTAGTTTGGAGCATAGCTAATAAAACAATCCTGATCTTGAATATATCCTGTAAAAGTCTGTACAGTGGTTGAAGTCTCCGGATTGGTTTCACTGCCAGCTGATGATATATACCCCTTTATTTTTGTAACAATGTTTTCTGGAATAACACCAGCTCCACCTAAAACTTCGACTTTTGATGAATCAGTTAAATTTGTCTTTATATACTCAATGGCATCGGCAGTAGATTCAGATACTTCATTATCTAATAACACCAGCGGTGCCTCATTTTTTCCTGCCAACACTGAAGCAACTAGAGCATCTGCATAACCATCGCCACTTGCATTTGCTACATAAAATTTAGATGTTTTTATATCGCCCTTAAAAGCATCTATAACTTTAAGATTTGTATCAAACCTATACCTCCACTTATTCTCTTTACTCCATTAACAGCTTTATAAGTATTATCATTAATGACAAAATCAGTTCCTACCACAATAATACTTGACTTATGATCATCTATAAAATCTTTAACTAATTCTATAGAGCTTAAATCATTAGTACCAAGTAATAATATTTGTTCTTTTACAGCTGCAATTGAAGCAACTGTAAAAGCATCTGAAAATCCTTCTCCGCTAGCCAAGATTGCATTAGATGGGTCTACTCCCAATTCCACAAGTTTTTTTGCCACAGCCACATTAGTCTCATATCTATTAGCACCGCCAAGTTCAATAATATTATAGGAACTTTTTAAAAAGTCTCTAATTTCTTTAGAAACAGAGGCATTACCTCCAATGACATATACGTTCTTTGGTTTTAATGTATCCAGTGCTGTTTTTGTGTATGAATTAAAAACTTTTGGAGTAGTTAAAAGTATAGGTGCATCCAATTTTTTAGCCAGTACAGAAGCACTTATTGCATCTGCATAGCCTTCACCTGACACTAATACTAAATTATCTGAGGTTGTCCAATTTGTTACAGCAACTTGAGATGCCGTCTGGTACCTGTCAGAACCACTTGTTCTCATTACTTCTCCAGATTGCTCTAACAGTAGATAAACTCATATTAGTACCTAGAGCTGTTATTGCCAGTGCAAATGTAAGTACTATGGATAATACTCTTCTCTTATTCATACCTTTACCTCCTTAAAATCATCAACTAAAACTAACTAAAAAAGGCTAACAACTCCCTTTAATTAAAAGGAACTGTTAGCCTCTAGCTTTCTAGTTAGCTCAAATAATATACTAGCATTATTATTTTTTTACTATATTAATACAATTTAATATGTTTGTCAATATAAAACCTATATTTTATAAAAATACTATGGAGATGTCATGGAGAAAATGTTAATATTTTTTTAACTACATACAAACATACTTACTAACTATCTATTTATTGGAAGATGCCTTAGGTAATAAAACTATAAATTCTGTGCCCTTATCAAAATTATTCTGTACTGTTATTCTACCTTTATGTAAATCTACAATAGTTTTAGCTATTGTTAATCCTATTCCAGAACCACCTGTTAATTTATTTCTGGATTTATCAGCACGATAAAATCTTTCAAAAACAAAGGGCAAATCCTCTGGAGAAATTCCAATTCCCGTATCTTTTACACTTATTTTTACCATATCTTCTCTTCTTCCAACCAATCTAGTTATCCGCATTATTTCTTCATGACAGCTCATTAATCTTTCCCTATCTGGCTTCCATATGCCATCTATCATTGCTTCTATATAACTCTGAATGGTTGCAAGGGGAGTTCTCAATTCATGTGCAACATCAATAGGATTGCTTAACCATTTAGCCATAAATCCCCCTAATATTAGTGCAAAAAATAGAGAAAATACACCAGTACCTATAAGGAACTTATTTAGTGCATGAATAAAAGCAAAATCATTATCATTATAGTAAAATGGGCCATAATAACCTACTACTACATTTCCTATTTTATTTTTATTATGATAAATTGAATATTCCTTAACCCGGTATTTTCCATCCCAATTATTATAATGTCTGCTCATTTTGTTAACCATGTTATCTAGCATCTGCTTACATAGCCCATTGTTATGGACAGCTGCATCCCATACTACCCTGCCATAATTATCTATTACTCTTATAATCATTCCCTGTTCAATAACATTAACTCCCATATTCTCAATAGCAGTATAATTCCATACTCCATTATTACCGTATTGCTTGCCTATCAAGTCAGCTATTTCTTCATTTTTACGTTCCTGGTTACGAATAGTGTATTCCCTAAATTGTTTTTCAAGAAATACATTTGTGAGAATACTTATAGTCAATATACATACAAGAGAAATAAGTATGTAGGATAGGGTCAATCTACTTCTTAAACTATCTCTCATATAAAATGCCTCCTAAACACTTCCAAATTTATAACCTATGCCTCTCATAGTTACAATATACTCTGGTTCTTTAGGATTATCTTCTATTTTGTATCTTAAATTTTTTATATGAGAATCAATAGTTCTATCATAGCCTTTAAAATTCTGTCCCAATGTAACAATGATTAACTCTTCCCTAGTAAAAATTTTTCCAGGATATCTAATCATAGTTATTAATATATTGTATTCAATAGGTGTGAGGTTAACTATATTACCTGCTTTTTTAACTTCATAATTTAAATCATTAATTATTAAATCATTATCATTAAGTGAAAACAAAGAATTCTTTTCTCCAAGTTCATCCTCAGTTCTTCTAAGTAAAGCTTTCACCCGAGCTACAAGTTGCCTCGGACTAAAAGGTTTTGTCATGTAATCATCTGCCCCTATATCAAGTCCATTAAGTATATCTTCTTCATCTGTTTTCCCCGTAAGCATTATAATAGGAACCTTTGATCTTTTTCTTAACATTTCACAAATATCTTCTCCGCAAATATCAGGAAGCATTAAATCTAAAATTATAAGATCGGGATTTATTTTATTAAATAAATTCATGGCATCCACACCATTATATGCCACATATACAGCATATCCACTATTTTCAAGATAGGATTTTATAACCTCTGTAATCTTTACTTCATCATCTACCACAAATATTTTTTTCTCATATTTATTCACAATAATGTTCATTCCTTTCACCGTAACCATTTAAGACTTAAAATAGCAAGGATTTTTTTACAAACATCTCCTTGCTGCTAGAAATTCCTCTACCTTTTCTCAATTATAATAAGCATAGGTGGGCTATTAATTTGATTGATAAAATTTATTTTAACCACATTATATTTCTTTTGGTGTAATGTTTTTACATACCTTTCCAAAGACATTTTTTCAAATTTCCCCTGCTCATGGCCATAATATACTACCAAAATTACTACTCCATTTTTATCAATTAAATTCAATGCCTTTTTAAGTGCTATCAGTGTAGTATCTGCCCTAGTTGTAATGGAATGTTCTCCTTTGGGTAAATACCCAAGGTTAAAAATAACAAGCTTCACCTTTTCACTTATATAATTGTCCATATTTTCATGTCCATCATTTATAAGCTTTACATATTTAAAAAGATTTTTGTAAGCTATCTTTTTTTGTGTATTTTTAATAGCATCCTGTTGTATATCAAAAGCATATACCTTTCCCGATTGTCCCACAATTTCCGCCAAAAATACAGTATCATTTCCATTCCCCATAGTGGCATCTACTGCAATGTCTCCTTCTTTCAGCTTCTTTATACATATATCTTTAGCAATGGCAACTGCATTAGTAAAATAATTTTCATTCATGGCTCTGTTAACTCCAATAATTATATAGATTTCTTAATTTTATATGATTAAAGTATATCATATTTTCTAATTAAACAAAGTGACAGGCAGCAAAATGTCCCTCCGATATTTCTCTCAAAGCCGGTACCTCAGCATCACATTTTCCCTTCTTAAATTTAGGACATCTAGGGGAAAAGCGGCATCCTTTTGGCATATCAATGGCATTTGGCAGGTCTCCTTTTAATACAATCCTTGAAGTTTGCTGTTTTGGATCACTTTTTGGTACATCAGATATAAGTGCTTCAGTGTATGGATGGTAGATATTTTTAAATAAATCTTTTTTAGGTGATTTTTCAACAATTGTGCCCAAATACATAACAGCAATAACATCACAAATATATTCTACTACTGTTAAATCATGTGATATAAATATCATGGTCAGCCCAAGTTTATCACGTAAATCTAAAATAAGACTGAGAATCTGTGCCTGCACTGAAACATCCAGCGCAGATACTGGCTCATCTGCAATAATAAAATCCGGCTGAAAAAAAAGTGCTCTCGCTATTGCCAGTCTCTGTAATTGACCTCCACTGAGCTCATTGGGGTAATGATTGATCATATCCTCAGATAATCTTATATATTCAAGCAGCTGATTAATTCTTCTTGTGGAATCATCTTTTGATATTTTATATACTTTACCTACTTCGTGTAAAGATTTGCCTATAGTCATTTTGGGATTAAAAGATGAATAAGGATTTTGGAAGACCATCTGCATATACCTTCTTTGACTTTTTAAGTCACGCTGACTTATGTGAGTTATGTCCTTTCCCTTAAAATATATATTACCTCCGATACTATCAATCAATCGCAAAATGCAGCGTCCAAGTGTAGATTTGCCACATCCGCTCTCTCCAACAATGCCAAAAATTTCACCTTTATTGATCTCAAAAGATACATCATCCACCGCATGCAGGTATTCAGTATCATTCTTTATGAATCCAGTTCCATTTACTTCATAATATTTTTTTAAATGCTCTGCTTTAATAATTTGTTCAGCCATAAAATTCTCTCCCCAATTTATAGTTCTAAATGACAAGCTGCTGTGTGACCATTTTTACTGTATATAATTTCGGGTATTACTTCAGTACACTTTTTTGCGGCAAATTTACAGCGTGGTGCATATGCACAGCCATTTATTTTTTTTAAGAGTTCAGGAGGACTCCCCTGAATTGTTTCTAATGGCTTGCTGTGACATCCTGGTTTTGGAATACTATTTATCAGAGCCATTGTATATGGATGTACAGGAGATGTAAAAATGTCTTTTACATCTCCTGTTTCTACAATTTTACCTGCATACATAACTGATACCCTGTCACATACCTCTGCAACTACTCCAAAATTGTGTGTAATAAGCATAATAGTCATTCCCAAATTCCTCTGCAAATTTTTAAACAGCTGAAGTATTTGTGCCTGGATTGTTACATCAAGGGCTGTAGTAGCTTCATCTGCTATTAGAAATTTTGGGTTACAGGAAATAGCAATTGCAATCATGATACGCTGAATTATTCCTCCGCTTAACTCAAATGGATACTGCTTAAATCGTTTTTCTGCAGGATGAATTCCAACCTTTTCAAGCAGCCATAATGTTTTTACATATGCTCGTTTTACATCCATATTTTCATGAACCTTCATCATTTCACATATTTGTTCACCTACCGTTATTAAGGGATTAAGAGAAGTGGTGGGATCCTGAAAAGCCATGGATATATCATTACCGCGAAGCTTTTGAATATCCTTTTTCTTAAGCTTTAATATATCTACTTCATCATTGAAAAGTATTTCACCTGAATATTCAGTCCTGGAATCATCATGGAGACGGAGCAAAGCTTTAGCAGTCATTGTTTTGCCGCATCCACTTTCTCCAACTAAACCATGTATTTCTCCTTTTTTTATATCCAGATTTATCCCCCTTACGGCATGGATAATTCCTTTTGCAGAAAGTAATTCAATTTTTAAATTTTTTATTGAAATAACATTATCCATTTTTATCACCTGCTAATTTTCTAAATTCTTTAAATGAAGGTAATTTTCTCTGACTTTGATTCAAATACATTTGTACTCCATCACTGAGCACATTAATGGAAACTACTGTTATTATTATGGCAATTCCTGGTGCAACAGCAGGCATAGGTTTATTTTGTATAAATTCCCTTGCCTCTTCCAACATTGCACCCCAATCGGAAGTTGGAGGTTGTACACCCAATCCAAGAAAACTCAATGCTGCTAAATCAAGCATGGCATAGCCTAAATCAAGAGTTAACTCACTTAATAAAGTTGGAATACAATTGGGTAGAATATGTACAAAAAGTATTCGTCTACTAGAACATCCAATAGATCGTGCCGCCTCTACATATGTTTTATTTTTTTCCACAAGGGTAAGCGATCTAGTAAGACGAGAAATCATTGGAATATATATTATTCCAATGGCAACAATTGCATTTCCCATTCCCCTGCCAAAACTTGCAACAAATATAAATGCTAAAAGTAATGATGGAAATGAAAGGATTATATCCCATATTCTCATTATCAAAGCATCAATTTTACCTCCATAATACCCGCAGATCAAGCCGCAGGGAATTCCTATTACTACAGATATCAAAACAACATATACTGCACTTAATAATGTTGTACGAGCTCCAAAAATCATTCTTGAAAATATATCTCGTCCTGTTTTATCCGTACCTAAAATATGTAAATGAGATGGATTTTGCAGTGATAGAGATAAATCTATTTTATTTGGATCATAGGGTGCTATTAATGGTGCCAATATTGCCGATGTAATTATTACTATTAATACTAAAAATGATATAACAACCGCTGGTGTAAATAATGTTCCATAATTTTTCTTTTTATTCCTTAAAAAATACTTTATTCCCATAATTAACCCTTCCCCACAAAATCTATTTATATCTGATTCTTGGATCTATAAATGCATAAATAATATCAGCAATCAAATTTAATAACAAAAAAACAGTTACTAAAAGGAGAGTTACTCCCTGAACAATAGGATAATCACTATTGTTTATACCATCTATTAATAAACTTCCAATACCCGAAAGAGAAAACACTCTTTCAACTAATACCGAACCAACTATCATTACACCAATTTGAATGCTGCAAATAGTAATTATAGGTACTGCAGCATTTTTTAACGCATGCTTGAATATAACATCTTTAAATGGCAATCCTTTTGCATTAGCTGTCACTATATAATTTGACTGAAGCTGTTCTATCATACTGCTTCTAGTGACACGTGCCAATAATGCAATCATACCAAAAGCAAGTGCTATGGCTGGAAGTACTATACGTTGAATGTACTCACTGAAATTTGTAAAGGTTCCTGTAAATGAAAAGCTGGGGAAAAAAGCTGAAATAACCAATATCATTAATATACATGTCAAATATACCGGACAGGATACCAAAACTAAAATAATAATTGATAAAAATCGATCCACCCATGTATTTTTTTTAACAGCAGTAACCACCCCCACAGGTATTGCCATTAGAATAGAAAATAATGTTCCTAACAAGGTAAGTCCCAGTGTAACCGGAAGTCTCTCCTTAATCAAAGAAGTTATTGGCTGCTGATAATTAATACTTAGACCAAAGTTACCCCTTAACGCTCCAGTAATCCATATATAATACTGTATAACCATAGGCTTATTAAGATTATACTTTTCCCTAATGCTGTTGATCTCTTCTTGACTGGCCTGGCCTCCGCCAACGATAACAGCAACTGGATCAATTTTAGGTATTCTAACCATACCAAATATAATAATAGAAACTATAAAAATAATGGGTATAAATTGTAATAAACGTTTCATAATATATCTCAACATTACACTCATCCTTATCCTTCTTAAATTAATGCTAATTCCTCATTTAGTTATCTGTAAATTCAAAATCCTTAAAGAAGATATTATAAAGCCATGATGCACCAAAGGTATATTTAATATTTTTATTTATGGCAAAGATAGTTTGAGGATAAGAAATAATGGCATACGGAACCTCATCTGACAATATATTTAAAATCTGCTGCTGAAGTTTAGCCCTTTCCCCCTTATCTGTGGCTGAAGACTGTTCATCTAGGAGTTTGTCAACTTCTGCATTTGTATATGCAGCTGAATTTGAACCTCCTTTACCCTTGTTAGCTGATTTATATAACGGAGTAAGATTACCATCCGCATCTGGAAAATCAGCAGTCCATCTAGTTAACAATGCATCATAATCTCTTTTTCCATCCTTATCAAATCTGCTGCCAAATTGATATGAACTGTTTTCACTCCACGTAACTTTTTGAACAGTTACATCTATGTTAATTTGTTTCAAAGCTTGTTGAAGTAACAATGCACTAGAATAATATGCTGGTTCATCATTCACTATAAGTGTAAATTTAAAACCATTTGGTACACTTGATTTACTCAAATATTCTTTAGCTTTATCAATATTATATTTGTAATCAGGTGCATTTTTAATATAAGAAGACCACAAATCTTTTTCAGTAGAAACTATAGCATCATTTATAGGTAAAGAATTAGACAGTATTGTTGTATTTTTAAATATATTGCTTACAATAGAATTAGCATCAATAGAATAATAAATTGCTTTTCTTACATTGACATCATTAAAAGGTTCTCGTTCAGTATTAAATGCTATAAAATTTATAGTAAAGGAATTGACCTTTGAAATACTTGTATTTTTAGAAGCCTTAAGCTGATCAAGCTGATCAATTGGAGCATTACTCAAATAGTCCACCTGTCCTGAGGTTAAAGCTTTAACTCTCGTTGTACTGTCTGGTATAATTTTATATACAATTTTATCAATAGCAATGTTGGCAGATTTGTCCCAATATTTAGTATTCCTTTCTAAATCAATTTCGCTGCCTGTTACCCATTTTTTAAAAACAAAGGGTCCTGTGCCAAGAATACCCCCATCTGGTTTACCAAAATTACTTTTATGCTCCTCATAATATTTTTTACTATATATATGTCCAGCAGTAGTAGCCAATGTCTGTTCCCATAGAGCATCCGGCTTGCTAAGCTTCACAGTTACTTCCCAATCACCAGTTTTTGTGATTGAAGTGACATTGGCAAACATCCACGCAACCTCTGAAGCAGTAGAAGGCTCCTTATATCTATTTAATGAAAACACCACATCATCAACAGTTAAAGGAGTCCCATCCGAAAAATTCACATCATTTCTAATCTCATAAACATAAGTAGTTGGATTAACAACCTTGTAACTTTTTGCTAATCTGGGAACAATTTTATTATTTACATCATAATAAAATAAACCTTCAGTGACCTGGAGAACAACTGCATTTGTGTTACGATCATACCCAAATGCGGGGTCTACTGCTTTAATATCACCCGATAATGCAACATTGAAAATTGTTTTTTTACTATCTGTATTATTCTCACCATTTCCGCATCCTGTAAATAATGTAGAAAATATAATTGAAACTGCCAATATAAATGTAGCTAGTTTTACTAATTTTTCCATTAATTATCACTTCCATTCACCATATAAACGGCTAATTTGTTATACTTTGAAGTTAATTAGTTCATTTTACAAAAATAAAAAGGCTGAATCTCAATAAGATACAACCTCTAGTTTTCTAGTCAGCATATTTAATATAACTATAACTTATATTTATTTATATGTTTCTAATATGTTTCCATATATATCTTCAATAAGTCTTAAACCACCATTATATCCCAGGTACCCTCCATTTAGTATGAGCCTATGCATAACAGGAAGAGTTATATTTATTCCAAAAGCATTTAATTCCCTGGTTATGTCTCTATCCCATGAACTTCCTAAAATTAACGGAATATGCATTCCCAAATTATACTTTCTAAGCCTTTCATGTATCTTTCCTCCATCTAATTCAAAAAACACTTCAAATTTTCTAGTAGATGAAATTTTACTAAATTCATTTATTATATCATTTTGATATTTCTTAGGTGTATCATCTGTTATATATTGTTCGCCTGGAAGAATGCCCAGTTCATTTAATAAAAACTGACTTATACCAAGTGCATAAAAAGAATCTGTTATATTAAAAAATCTATCTGGTATACTATACCTAAATTCAAGAAAAAAGTCAGCTGCTCTCTCTAAATAATAATAAAAATTATCTTCCTCATTTTTAATAAAATCTTCAACTCTACTAAAGTCCAAATTAGCAAACTCTCCAACTGTTCTTAAAAATTTACTGGTTTCCCCAGCACCTATAGGAGGCAGCGCATAATGCAAATAAGGTGTACCATATTTTTCTTTTAAAAATTCTGCTGTTTCAATTCCAACCCAGGGAGAAACTACAATATTAAATTGAGCATCTGGTATTGAATTCCACTCTTGTAATCCTCTGGATTTTGGCCCAAATAATATGTTGACCTTAAGCCCTATATTCTCTAGAAGATATTTTATCTGGTTTAGATTTCCTGACCAGAAGCTATCTTGGTAGGGAACTGACGACCAAACATTTACAAGACCTTTTTTAATTTGGGGACTTCTTTCCCCTATAAACTGATCTATTATGGCTTTGATTACTATCTCATGCCCTTTAAAATTTGTACCTTTGAATCCGCCTGTTTCAGCATATACTATGGGTACTCCCTGATCCTTGTAGTCTTTTACTACTTGACTCACATCATCTCCTACTATATCCGCAGTGCACCCCGTAAGAACTACAAAAATTTCTCCTTTTAACACCTTAAGAGTTCCATCTATTACCTCTCTTAACCTTGTTTCTCCTCCAAATACAACTTCTCTTTCAGTTGAATTGGTGCATGGGATTGTTCCTCCTCCAGAATATCCTGTACCTTGATAACCAGAATTTGTACTAAGCCCTCTAAAGAGTTTTACACCGCATCCGGGTCCTGAATGAATTATTGGTATTGCACCTTTTATTGCATTTACTGATTGTTGTGCTCCAAGAGTACAATAATGTCTAGGCTGTTCCAATATTTTACTCATGCTTGTTTACCTCCAAAAAAGTATCAGGTTTTTGATTAAGCCACCAATCCGTATATGCGAGTTTAGTGTGTGCAGCAATATTTTTTATGAATTCTGGAGTCTCAAGTACATCCAAAACTTTGTTTCCATAATTCAACAATCCTTGATACCCTAATCCAAATTGTTCATTGTCCATCAAAAATGTTGGTATACCAAGCTTGGCTCCCCATATAGCCATGCCGCCATGACGTGCCACAAATACATCCGGTTTTAATCTATTAAGGGAATTTATAAGTTCATATGATTGTTTATTACATACATTAAAATGTTTTATATCTCCATAAGTTTCAACTAAGTGATCTAAACTCTTTCCTTTATCATCTCTGTTGTCATAACATGGATCATGATGAAATATGGATGCTCCTACAATTTCAACGCCCAAATCCCTTAAAATATACATTATGCTGTGTCCATGGGCAGCACCTGCTGTAATATAAACTCTTTTCCCTTTTAATTTTTCTCTCAGCCTTTCAAGTTCAGGATATATCCTTTCCTTTTCTGATTTAATTAATTCCTCCACTTCTTTTTCTTTGCCGGTTATCCTGCCAAGTTCTCTAAACCAGGCATCCGTTCCCTCTATTCCATAAGCAGGTGGAGTTTTAACTTCCGGCACTCCATATTCCTGTTCAAGAGATGCAGCCAAATAAGTCCCCAGTGTGGGACAAATCTGCACTGTAGCTGCTGCTTCAGATATTTTTTGCAATTGATCTATTGTAGAAAATGGTACTATATAATTGGGGATTAAACCAATCCTTCCAAATAAATCAGTAAAAATATCGGTACCCCAAAAATTAATCACATTTATTGTATCTTTTCTTTTTTTAATTGGTGGTTTTACTATCTTTCTGATTATTGCATGATATGCTGCATCAAAACCAGTGGTCCAAATTTTAGATCTAAAGCCTTCACATGAAACATATACAACCGGAATATTAAATTTATTCTCAGCTTCCTGGGCTATGGTATCTACATCATCACCTATAATTCCAGATGCACAGGAAGTTGTTATAAATATTGCATTAGGTTTAAATCTATAATATGCTTCTTCTATAGTGGATTCCAATTTTTGTCCTCCGCCATATATAGTATCTTCCTCATTTAAGTTTGTATTTAATAAATTTGCATTTGCAACTGGAATATTTCTTGCTTATCTTTCTACTCTATTTATAAAGTTAAAATCTGAAAAATCAGCCGAACAGCCCAGTGGAGCATGATTTATAACCACAGCATCCAGTATTAAAGCCAGCTGACACAATGCATTACCTGAGCTGCATCCTAAGCATTGGCTAAAAGAATGCATTCTATCACAAAGTTTTCCTGATTTTGATTTATTACAAAGTTCAGATGCACTTCCATAAAATCCCGTAATTGAACCAAGTCTTCTCTCTCTAATTTCAACTTCTGGTGACTTTATATTTACCCTCAAAACTATTACCCCCTTCTGAAATTCCACCCAGAAAAACAATTCATGTAAAGCAAGAATAAATAAAGTTATGCTTTAGATATTGATGATATGCCGTTTGTTTGATTGAATTGACAATACACATTTATTAGGTCAGATACCCTTCCACAATCTTTAATTCTACATCAAAGTAACATGTATTTAGGTATCTGACTGTATTAATGTTAAAATTACTTTTATTTACACTAATCTATAAGCCCATGCTCTAAAAATATTTCTTCAAGTCTTTCCTGACTCATAGGTTTTGGAATTACAAACAATTCATTTTCTTCTATTGCTTTTGCAAGAGATCTATATTCAGCAGCTTGATCTTCATCAGAATCAAACTGTATTACTGTCTGTTTGTGAATTTCAGCTTTTTGAACTACATTATCCCTTGGAACAAAATAAATTAACTGAGTGCCTAATTCCTTTGCAAAAGTCTCCAGTAATTTCTTTTCATTGTCTACATTTCTGCTGTTGCAGATAATTCCACCTAATCTTACTCCACCTTTTTTAGCATATTTTTTTATTCCCTTTGATATATTGTTTGCAGCATATAGAGCCATCATTTCACCACTGGCTACAATATATATTTCTTTGGCTTTTCCTTCACGAATAGGCATAGCAAAGCCTCCGCACACAACATCTCCTAATACATCATAAAAAACATAGTCTAAGTCATCAGTATATGCTCCTAATCTCTCCAGCATGTTTATAGATGTAATTATTCCTCTTCCTGCACATCCCACACCTGGTTCCGGTCCACCAGATTCAACACATTTTATTCCACCAAATCCTGTTTTCATTATATAATCTAATTCTACATCTTCTCCTTCTTCCCTCAATGTATCTAGAACTGTCTTCTGTGCAAGTCCACCTAAAAGAAGCCTTGTAGAATCAGCTTTAGGATCGCATCCAACTACCATAACATTTTTTCCTAATTCCGATAAACCTGCTGTTAAATTTTGTGTAGTTGTGGATTTACCTATTCCGCCTTTTCCATAAATCGCTACTTGTCTCATATATATGTTCCTCCTCAAATTGAAAATATGATTATTAAATTTATTTAAACTACATTTACATTAAAATTATGCACTAGCTCCAACTATAGTAGTGTATATCTTTTCAAGCAAAGTAAGAGCTCCTCTATAACCTACATAAGATTTCGAAAGCACCAGTTCATAAGATGCCGGAAAGCCCACTTCAACTATGGATCCTTTTAATTCTTTAGTAAGATCCCTTTCCCAGGTAGTCCCAAAAATAATAGGGGGTTTATGACCAAAATCTGTTTTTCTATTTTTTCATGAATGGTATAACTGTCTTCTTCAAATTCTATATCTACTGAAACATCTTCTGCTATATTTTTAAATTCCTCCCGAATACCACTTCTATATCTTTCAGGTGGATCTTCCGTAATAATTTGTATGGCAGGTATAAGCCCCAGTTGATTTACCAAAAACTTTGTGAGAGCTAAATTATATGCACTATCACCTATTACCGCAAATTTTGCTGGTAATCCCCACCAATACTCTGCATAAAAATCAGAAAAATCCTCTAGGTACTCATAATATTTCTTTTCTTCTTCTTTAATAAATTTTTCTGCCTTAACTTTATCAATGCCTGAAAATTCTACTACTTTTCTTAAAAAACTACTGGTTTCCTTTGCTCCTATTGGAATTGTAGGAATATGCAAATAAGGCTGTTTATATTTTTTCTTCAATTTTTCTGCAGTTTTAAGACCCAACCATGGGGATAATACCAGATTAAATTGTGCTTTTTTAATATTCTTCCACTCTGAAACCCCTGCACTTTCATGTCCAAATAATATATTAACCTTTAAACCTATACCCTCTAGGATTCTTTTAATTTCTGTAAGATCTCCCCTCCAAAAAGTATTATGATAAGGAAGAAGTGACCACACATTTACAAGTCCCTTTTCTAAAGGTCCATCATAATCACCTACATACTGATCGATGATAGCTTCTGTAACCAATTCATGTCCTGTAAAATTATTTCCTTTAAATCCACCTGTCTCTGCATACACTATAGGACGACCTTCATCCTGAAATTCACCTACTACAGCTCCAACATCATCTCCAACAGTATCTGGAATACATCCTGTCATAACTACAAATAAATCCGCATCCAGAACTTTAAAGGTTGCATCTATAAGTTCTCTCAGCCTGTCTTCACCACCAAATACAACTTCCTTTTCATAAATATTGGAACTTGGGACAACAGAACCTCCTCCATATCCTCCCCCCTGAAATCCGTTATAAAAAGCCAGATTAGAAGTTTGTTTATCCACACATCCCGGACCACAATGGGCAATTGGAATTACTCTTGGAATTGCAAAAGCACTGTGTACGGCCCCTAGGGCGCATCCATATCTAATCTGTTCAATTGAATTTGATTTTTCTATACTTTTATTTATATCTTTTAATTCTGCTTTTATACTGGACACTATATCCACTCCTATTCTATAAAGTCACTGCTATTTTCTTAATATACAACATAATGTTGTTTTTCTAATATATAAGGATCTCTCTGTTCAAGCCACCATTTCGTATAAGGCAGTTTAACATGAGAGGACAAATCTTTGTGGAACTTTTTACGTGCAAGTATATCTAATATAGTTTCTCCTAAGTTTAAAATCCCCTGATAACCTACAGCATGGTGTTCATCACCAAGAGGAACTGCCGGTATACCCATACGGGATGCCAAAGAGGCAAGCCCTGCATGTCTTATAATAATAAAGTCAGGATTAACATTCTTAAGCAGTCCATAAAACTGATACTGCTGTCTATTGCTTACACTAAAATTAGGAACATCACCATAATTGTCTACTAAAAATTTTAGAGAATCCTTAGTGGGATCATTATTGTCATATACAGGATCATGATGAAACACCAAAGAACCGTCTACTTGAACTCCAAGCTCTCCAAGCACTGCTATAAGTCCATGAGAATAAGCTGAACCTGTGGCTGCGTAACCTTTTTTGCCACTTAATAATTTTTTAAGTTCTTTTATTTTCGGTGCTATTCTTTTATGCTCCTTTTCTATATACGCTTCTGCTTCTTTCTCCCTATGCGTAACTCTTGCCAGCTCCCTTATCCACGCATCTGTTCCTGCGATTCCATAAGGTTGCGGTGCTTTAACTTCTGGAACCCCAAATTGTTCTTCCAAACCAGCTGCCAGGTAAGAAGATAAGGTGTGACAAAACGAAACAGTAGCAGCAGCTTCTGAAAGCTGTTCTAAATCCTCTACAGTTGCCATATCTACTACATAATTAACCCTAAGTCCCAATTCTGCTAGTATTGGAGTAAATACATCACTTCCCCAAAGATTAATTACATTCACTAGATCTTCCTGTTTTTTAGAACTTTTACGAACTATATATTTTAAAATCCCATGCTGGGTAGCATCAAAACCTGTACTCCAGTGTTTTGATCTAAAGCCTTCACAATACATAGGAACAACTGGAATTTTAAACTCTTCATGCAGTTTGCTTGCTACACTATCTATATCTTCTCCAATGATACCTGTAACACAGGAGGTTGCAATAAAAATTGCTTTAGGATGATGTCTTTCCCAAGCATCTCTTATAGACTGTTCCAATTTTTCAAGTGCTCCAAATACCATATCTGTTTCTTTTATATTGGTATTAATTACCTTCATATTTTCTATAGGTAGTTTTCTATTTTTTAGACCATTTCTATATATGGAATTACAGGCCACCTGGCTGGTTCCACAACCTATGGGAGAATGTTGAATTAAAATTGCATCTCTCACTTCTCCTGCCTGACACTCCACCATTCTTTCACTACAGCTGGAACCCTGAGTAAAGGGACCTATAGCTTCACAAAGTCTTTTTCCTCCATTACCTTTACATCCTCCACAGGTATATGCAGAATCTCTAGAAAGATCTGAAGTTTTCCCAGTTTTCCATCCAATTATAGTACCAAGACGTTGTTCCCTTGTCTTTACCACAGATGTATTTAAATCAACTTTCATATATATCATCCCCTAATAACTATTCTATTTTTACAAAATTACTTTTCTCAAGTATATAAGGATCCCTCTGCTCAAGCCACCATTTTGTATAAGGCAATTTAGTATGCTCTGCTAAATCCTGATGGAATTTTTTATGCTGAAGTATTTCTAAAATGGTTTCACCTAAATTTAAAATTCCGCTGTAACCTATAGCATGGTGTTCATCCCCCAATGGAGCTGCAGGAATTCCCATTCGTGAAGCTAATGGAGCCAACCCATTATGTCTAATAAGAATAAAATCTGGATTTACATTTTTAAGCAGCCCATAAAACTGAAATTGCTGCCTGTTACTTACACTAAAATTAGCAACATCCTCATAATTATCTACTAAGAATTTCAGAGTATCCTTGCTGGGATCATTATTATCATATACTGGATCATGATGAAATACTAAGGATCCATCCACCTGAATTCCAAGTTCTTTAAGTACTGCAATAAGTCCATGAGAATAAGCTGAACCTGTAGCTGCATAGCCCTTTTTACCCTTTAACAATTTTTTAAGTTCTTCTATCTTAGGTGCTATTCTTTTATGCTCTTTTTCTATATATATTTCCGCTTCTTTTTCTCTATGGGTAACTCTTGCCAGTTCTCTTAACCATGCATCTGTTCCTGCAATTCCATAAGGCTGAGGTGCCTTAACTTCAGGTACTCCAAAATGTTCTTCTAAAGCAGCCGCCATATAAGAACCCAACGTGTTACAGAAAGTAACAGTAGCTGCAGCTTCTGAAAGCCTTTCTAAATCTTCCACTTTAGCTAAATCTATAACATAGTTAACCTCAAGTCCTAACTCTGCCAGCATAGGCGTAAATACATCACTGCCCCAGAGGTTAATTATATTTACTAAATTCTCCTGTTTCTTAGGATTTTTTCTAACCAGCTGCCTTAAAATTCCATGCTGTGTGGCATCAAACCCCGTACTCCAGTGCTTGGATCTAAATCCTTCACAATACATAGGAATAACGGGAATATTGAGTTCCTCCTGCATTTTACTGGCTACACTATCCACATCCTCTCCAATTATTCCTGAGGCACAGGAGGTTCCAATAAATATAGCTCTAGGCTGATGTCTGTTCCATGCATCCCTTATAGACTGTTCCAATTTATCAAGTGCACCAAATACCATATCTGTTTCTTTCATATTGGTATTGATTATCTTTATATTTTGTATAGGCAAATTTCTAATGGCAAGCCCATTTCTATATATGGAATTGTAAGCTACCTGTCCTGTTCCACAGCCTATTGGTGCATGTTGAATCAAAACTGCATCCCTTACATTTCCAGCCTGACATTCTACCATTTGTTCACTGCAAGTAGAACCTTGAGTAAAAGGTCCTGTGGCCTCACAAAGCCTTTTGCCTCCATTTCCCTTGCATCCTGCACAAGTAAATGCAGAATCCTTAGAAAGCTCTGATGCCTTTCCAGTTTTCCAGCCAATAATAGTTCCAAGACGCTGTTCACGTGTATCTACTACAGAAGTATTAAGATTAAATTTCTTCATATATTATATCCTCCCTTGATTTAGGTATCTGAAAATAAATAATAAGTCAAAGTTTGAAGATACCTTAGCTAATAAAATACGATTTTTGTTAAATCATATACTTAAGTTAATACCATTAAATACCTCCTCATTCTTGTTAACTATAAGCTTACTTTCAATAAATTTTATTATTATATCCACAAACAACCCAAGAATGGCTATAACAATGGCCACTGCAAATATTTTGTTTATAGCGTAATTTTCTTGATTATTTAGAATCAGCCATCCAAGTCCTGAACTTGCCCCCATCATTTCCGCTGCAATAAGCATAAAAAATGAATATCCAGCACTAATTCTAATACCTACAAAAACTGAAGGTAATATTGAGGGTATTACTACCTTATAAAAAAGTTTCCATCTTTTAAGTCCAAACCCCCTTGCTGCTTTTAGTATTAGAGAATCCATATTTCTAATACCATAAATTGTATTAAACATTATAGGCCAGATACATGTCCATGCAATTACTACTACTTTAGTAATCTCTCCAATGCCTAAGAACAACAATGCAACATGGAATAATATAAATGGATTAACTTGAGAGAAAATCTCTATAACAGGCTCCGCTATAAGCTCCAATTTAGAAAACCATCCTCCAAGGAAAAACCCCAGTGGTATGCCAATTATAATTGAAATAATAAATCCTAATAATGCTCTTTCCACACTTATGGCTACACTCAATATAAGATTTTCTGATACGAACATATTCCATAGAGTCACCACTACTGTGGAGAAAGGTGGAATAAACAAAGGATTTACTAATTTGGATCTGCTGACTATTTCCCATACTATAACAAATATAAACAAAACTAAAAATTTATAAAATGTATCTTTATTAAATTTCATCAAATCATTCTCCTATAAAAATTTCATTCTACAGCTTTATTTGCCATCCATATGCATATGTTCTTCCATATCCTCATTATTTTTATTCATATCCATATGCTTTTCCATATCTTTATCATCTTTATCCATATTCATGTGTTCTTCCATATTCTTAGTATCTTTATTTATGTCCATATGAAAATTGCCCCCACTATCTGAATATTGTGCAAGTTTTACTTGATAAGTACCCACTCCTATAATTACAATCAGGCTTAAAACTATAGTCACAATTTCAGCTTTTTTAAATTTAGTTACAACATTCTTCCATTTTGCAAAACTAAATATGTGTGTAGATTCTTTCCAGAAAAATACTTTGTTTTGAATATAAATTAAAAATCTATTTAAAATTATGCCGAGAATTACAACACATATACCTGCCGCATACATCCTTGGAATTTGGTTGTTCATAGCAGAATTATGAAAAAGCCATCCTACTCCTGCAGTAGCACCAATCATTTCTGCAGCAATAAGCATAAAAAATGACATTTCAACACCTAATCTAAGTCCTAGAAAAATAGAAGGTTTTGCACCGGGCAGAAGTACTTTTCTAGCCATATCTAAATTATTTATTTTCATAGATAGTGCAGTTTTAATTAAAATAGGATCCACTCTTCTTACACCTGATATAGTATTGTATAAAAGAGGCCATATACAAACCCAAGTAACTACTGCCAACTTTGCACCTTCACCTATTCCAAAAAATAGAATGAATATGGGCATTAATGAAAAAGAATTTACTTGAGATAGAATCCTAAAAAGAGGATCAAAAATATCTGCAATACCAGTAAACCACCCGCCAAGCAAAAAACTTAGTGGAACAGAAATAACAATTGCTATTGAAAGTCCTATTAAAACTCTCCAGAGGCTTACCATAATATGAATAAATAATCCATTATGAAACCACAAATTATATACCTGTTCTAAGACTTTTGAAAGAGGTGGAACAAATTGAGAATCCAAAACTCCAAATTTAGGGAAAACTTCCCATAGCAACAAAAATATTGCCACACCTAAATATCTCAAAATATAATATTGAATATAACTATTATATTTTTCTACTTTATTCACTGTAACACTCCTTAAGATTTTTAATTTCTTTCTAAAAATAATATTATTTTTAGAAAGAAATTAAATTGAATTTGTAAAGAGACTTTGGAATTGTAATTTTTAAATTACATGTTTTTTATCATCATTACCATGGAGCAGTTCCCATATCCTATTTCTATTAGAGCTAAATTCCTGAGACATTCTCACATTAACAGTACTTCTAGGTCTTGGAAAGTTTATTTCAATAACCTCTTTAATCTTGCCTGGATTAGGGGTCATTACCACTACTCTATCTGCTAAAAATATTGCTTCTTCAATACTATGAGTTATAAATACAATAGTTTTATTGGTATCTTCCCATATATTCAACAACTCTTCCTGAAGTAATTCTCTAGTTTGAGCATCCACTGCTGCAAAAGGTTCATCCATAAGTAAAACATCCGGATCATATGCCAATGCCCTTGCAATTGCCACCCTCTGTTTCATACCTCCTGATAACTCATGGGGATATCTATTTTGAAAATTGCTTAATCCCACAAGTTTAATAAATTTATTACTTATTTCTTTTCTTTCATTTTTTGGTATGCCTTTTATTTCAAGGCCAAATTCAATATTTTGTTCTACAGTTCTCCATGGGAATAATGCATACCCTTGAAAAATAATACCCCTGTCCAGATCTGGTCCTTCAATCAACTTATCATCTATATATAGTTCCCCGGATGTAGGTTTAGATAAGCCAGCTAAAATATCTAAAAATGTTGATTTACCACATCCACTAGGCCCTACAATGGTTATAAATTCTCCTTTTTTTATCTTTAAATTAAAGTTGTCCAGTGCCAAAAATTTTTCACTTTTTTCGCCGTTTTCAGATTTTATATCATAGAATTTTTGTACATTTTTAACTATAATCTTGTAATTATCAGGCCTTGATTTTTCAATTACTTTACTCATTTAATTTTCCCCCTAATTTTTAACTATAAAATTTGGTGATGAAGCTAAATTAGTATATTTATCAAACTTATGAGTGACTATATCACTAACTTTCACTTTTGTATCCTGAGGAAGTGCTCCGCTCTTTATACTCCCATCTATCCACTCTTGTATATCACTATCTTTTATAGTTCCATCAATGGCATAGTAATGATTGGCACTTACAGGTACTCCTATAGCCTCTTCTACCATTTTATTTACTTTAGCCCTTTCTTCCGCATTTGGAATACTTTCATTTATATATCTTTCTGCTTTTTTAACTGCCACTATAAACTTTTCAACCTCTTCTGGATGTTTTTCTATAAAGCTATCTGAAAAATAGTAAAGATAAGTTCCTCCATTTTCACCAGCTATAGGTTCGCTTGTGGTGAGTATATTGCCAATTCCGCTGTCTTCAATAGATTTATAATATGGTGGATGAACTACGGCAATTTGAATAAGTCCTTTCTTTAAAGCTAAAACTTGTTCTACATCAGGCATTTGGATCCATTCAATTTTATCTATAGGTATATTATTTTGTTCAACAAACAATTTATAGGACAAATAATCCACACAAGAATTTCTGGAATTGGTTCCAACCTTAACCTTTCCATCATAATTTTTAATATCCGCTAGTGTTTTTATAGTTCCATTCTTATTACTTACCCACCACATGTGCTGAAGATGCTCGTAGTCAGTTGTATCTTTTGATGGTTCTACAATAGATCTTGCTACAGCTTTTATCTTAGCTCCTCCTTGTGCAGCAATGGCTAGATTATTAGGATGTGCATCTCCAAAATCATTATTTCCATTTAATATAGATGGAAGCCTTTGCGCAGGCTGGGTATCACCTGTATATTCTACTTTTAAACCCTGCTCCTTAAAATATCCAAGTTTATCCGCTATTACAATAGGTGCTGCTGTACAATCTTTCCTGCTCCAGGTTTTAACAACTTGTAACTCTTTACTTTTATCGGCATTAGATGCTTCATCTTTTTTACTGCCACAAGCTGAAAAAATTAGTGTTGATAAAAATACAGTACTTAATATTAAAGCTAATTTTTTATTTTTCATTCTTAGTTTCCCCCTTAAAAGTGTTTTATTATTTAATATTTTTAAGCTGTAAAAGATTCTTCTTTCCAGACAATAACTTTCCTTTCTATAAAAGTTATTGTTTTATTTATAAGTATTCCTAACACTGCAATTGTAAATGCTGCTGCAAAAAGCCTATTAATTTGAAAATTAACCTCTGAATTTAACACCATCCATCCAAGTCCTGCACTTGCACCAATCATCTCAGCTGCAATTAACATAAGAAACGCATTTCCCGAACTCAATTTCAATCCTGCAAATATATTAGGTGCTGAACCCGGCAAAATGATTTTCCAAAACAATTTTACTTTAGATGTACCCATAGCTCTGGCGGCTTTAATCAGAAGTGGATCTATAGTTTTTACTCCTGTTATGGTACTAAACAATATAGGCCATATTGAAACCCAAAATATTATTGATATTTTGGCTACCTCTCCGATTCCAAAGAGTAGAATAAAAACTGGAAGCAGAGAAAAAGGATTTACCTGGGCTAAAATTTGAAGTAGGGGATCTAAAAATTCCTCAACTTTTTTAAATCCTCCTCCAAGTAGAAAACCTAATGGCAGTGCTATAACTGCCGCCAGCATGAACCCTATTATGGCTCTCATAAGGCTTACCTTAACATGTACTATCATTTCATTTTTAAATATAAGATCCCAAATTGTACTGATGGTTTCTGAAAAAGTAGGTATAAATTGGTGATCAGCTATACCTACTATAGGGGCTATCTGCCAAAAAACCAGAAACAATACAATGGCTAGGCTTTTTCTGAAAACTTTAGTTAACAATTCATTTAAACCGCTCTTATTATTTACAATTCTTATATCTTTTGTCACATTTTTTGTATTCATATTTACCCTTCCCCTTTGTACTTGAATATTTATGAATCTTTTTCAAGTAATTCTATGGCCTTTTTTATACCCTGCTCTATACTAAAATACATCTGGAATACCTTTATTCCCTTCTCATGTAACATGGCCAAAGGCTCAAAACCTATTCTCAATACAAGTACTGCATTGCAATCCTCTATACTTTTTAAAATATTTGATATTTTATCATCATGGCCATCACATTCACTTATACCACCGCAGTATTTATTTATAATTCTTTTTTCTTTAAGTTCAATCTTTTTGTTTACTACATCATATATATAGAATTGTGACACATGTCCAAAATGTGCATCCACATTTACACCAGATTTAGTTGCAACTGCAAATCTATACTTACTCTCCTTATAAATTTTCTCTTTACCGTCAAGCTTAACTATATTTTTCCCTTTAAAATCATCTTCAGTATCACTTCTAAATTCACTAGATATATCCTTCTCTAAAGTTCCTATTGCATCAGCTCTACACTGTTTACAATGATACATCTGCTTTAAATCCAGTTCGCATTTTTTCCTCATATGATTTAATTCCAGATCACTTACAGTAGGCATATTTTCAAACACACTACCTTTAACCGGTATAAGAGGCATAATATTTGTCATATATGCTCCACATTCTTTAACCTTTTTAACTACTTCTGGAATATGGCTGCTGTTAATTCCCTTTATCATAACAATATTTACCTTGCATATTATACCTTTTTGAGCAATATACCTAAGACCCGATAATTGATTATTTAACAATACATTTCCTGCCTCTTCTCCTTCAAGAACACTTCCTAAATAATTAACAAATTTATATATCTTTGCGCCTATTTTAGGATCCACTGCGTTTATAGTTATAGTGACATGAGTTACTCCCAGTCTTATTATCTCATCTGCATAAAAAGGCAGCATCAACCCATTGGTTGAAAGGCAAAATGTAATATTTGGTGACTCTTTTTTTATTAGTTCTATAGATTTTTTAGTTTCTTCAAAATTTGCCAGCGGATCTCCCGGGCCTGCTATACCTACCACAGTCAAATTTTTCACTTTGTCTTTTACTATATTAAATTTATCTCTGGCTTTCTCGGGAGTTAAAACTTCACTGGTAACACCCGGTCTAGTCTCATTCACACAATCGTATTTTCTATTACAAAAATTACAACTTACATTACACTTTGGCGCTACAGGAATATGCATTCTTGCATATTTATGGGCAATACAGTTGTAACAGGGATGGGTTAATGTCCTCTCTTCTACGCTTTTTGCAAAATCTATGCTCATGTTTTTCTATCTCCTCTCTGCATAACTTAAATATAAAAAGAGACTAAGTAAACCGAATAAAATTCAGTTTACCTAGTCTCCAGTGTGTCTGGTCAACTAAGATATCGAAATTAATATTATACAATAAAAAACTTCTTACAGATGAAATGTAAGAAGCTTAACTCTTTCTCAATATCTCATCTTTCAGGTTACCCCGCAGGAATTAGCACCATTGAACAAATAACATTCAGGTTGCCGGGCATCATAGGGCCAGTCCCTCCGCCTCTCTTGATAAGAAGTTTTATATTAAATTTTAATTCACATAATGTACTTTTACTTATTGATAGTACTATACAATTTTTTAGTTCTTTTGTCAATAGTTAATTTATCATAATTATTATTTTTTATTTTCCACCTACAGTTGATGTATAAATTCTCTCTATCAACTGCAGGGCACCTCTATATCCTATATGGCATCTATTCAGTACCACTGTCTCAGAAGAAGGCGGATCTATTTCTATTAGTAATGCATTTTTTTCTCGTGCTACATCGGATTCCCATGTTGAACCTAATATCAATGGAACTCCTGAACCGAAATCGGCTTCTGAAAGTGATCTTTCTGCAAGATAACCATCTTCAATATATTCTACTTCCACAGATACACCTTCTGATAGATTCCTAAATTCCTTGCTTATTTTCTCTCTAAATTGCTCTGGCGGATTATCCGTAATGATTTGCTTTACAGGTATAAGTCCAATCTGATCTGACAGAAACTTTGTATAGGCAAGTGCATATGCACTGTCTCCTACAACAGCAAATCGAGAAGGCAAACCATACCAATACTCTGCAAAAAAGTGTGAAAAAGAATCTAAAAAGTAATAATATAATTCTGCTTCTTCTGCAATAAACGCTTCTGATTTTTTAGCATCTATTCCTGCATATTCAATTAATTGTCTTATAAAAGCAGTAGTAGCTTCCTCACCAATAGGTATTACAGGAATATGCAAATAAGGCTGATCATATTTTTTTTCTAAATGTTTGGCAATATTCACTCCTACCCAGGGTGATATTACAAGATTAAATTGCGCTTTAGGAATTTCCTTCCATTCTTTAGTTCCACCACTTTGTGGTCCAAAAAGCACATTTACTTCAAAACCTACATTCTTTAAAATCCTTACAATCTCCAGATAGTCTCCACGCCAATTTGTATTAAAAAAAGGTGTCTCAAACCACAAATTAATTAATCCTTTTTTCTTTTCACCTTTATAATCTCCAACAAATTGGTCTATGATTGCTTCCACAACAATTTCATGACCTATAAGGTTTGAACCTTTGAAGCCAGCTGTATCTGCATGCACTATAGGATACCCTGCCTCACGATATTTCTTTACAATTGCTCCAACATCATCTCCTATAAGTTCTCCAGTACAACCTATAGCTACCACAAATAATTCACCATTGTAAATTGCTAAAACTGATTTTATTAAATCATCAAGTTTTTTTTCACCTCCAAATACTATATCATTCTCACCTACATTTACACTGGCAACATTACCTCCACCAGTACTGGTAGAACCTTGAAAACCATTTTCAAATCCCATAAAAAAATATTGTTTGTACATACACCCCGGACCACAGTTCGCAATTGGAACACCATTCTTAATTGCTACTGCAGTATATGCACCCCCCACTGCACAAGCATAATGTGGATGTACTATTGTACTACTTTTTTTATTTATCTTAGTCTCAGCCACTCTAATCCTCCTCATGTATTCTTAAGAAATTTTTTTTACTGCGTTTTCGCAGTTTTTTACTTTTTGATTACTTTATTAGAGCTAATAGTTAGAGGATCACCTGCTTACACAGTGTCCTAAATTAACTTCGTCCTGCCCGTCCATAACCAAAGTGTCAGTGCAACTTACTTACACAATTTCTACTATTTCATCAATCACTTCAAGTTTTACTCTTTCATCAAGCACTTCAGGATGTCTTGCAAGCAAAAATGGATCATCTTGGCTAAGCCACCATTCATTATATGGACTTTTAACGTGTCTTGAAAGAACCTCATTAAACTTCTTTCTTGCAAGAATATCTAATAGAACCTCACCTGTCCTAATTATTCCATCATAACCAACAGGAAAATGCTCATCACCCATAGCTAAAGATGGTATACCAAGTTTTGCCGCTTCAGGTGCAAGTCCTTGATGTCGAATTATTACAAAATCTGTCTTTACTCGTTTAAATAAAGCATTTAGTTGGAATGCCTGTGTTTTACTTACTGTAAAATTAGGAATATCTCCGTAAGTGCTTATAAGTTCATTCAGCGTATCCTGATTCTCATGTCCACCATCGTAAACAGGATCGTGATGGAATACTACAGAACCATCAACACTTATTCCTAATTCACGCAAAACTGAAATAAGACTATGTGCATAAGATGAACCTGTCATAACAAATCCTTTAATTCCTTTAAACTTTTTGCGCAATTCTTCAATTTTAGGAAGTACTTTTTCATGCTCCTTCTTTATATACTCTTCGGTTTCTTTTTCTTTGCCAACAATTTTACCAATTGCCCTGAACCAGGAATCCGTACCTGCAATTCCATAAGGCTGAGGTGCATCAATCTGTGGAACATCAAAATGTTCCTCAAGTGCTGTAGCCATATAAGAACCAAGTGTGTGACAAAAAGTTGCAGTAGCCACAGCTTCCGATGCTTGGGCAAGTTCATCATAGCTTGCCATATCTATCATATAATTTACTCTCAGACCAAGAGGTTTTAACATTTCTGTAAAATAATCAGTTCCCCACAAAGCTACAATGTTAATTAAATCCTTTTGCTTTTCAGGTTTACGTTTTACTATTTGACGTAGAACTCCATGCTGTGAAACATCAAATCCAGTACTCCAGTGTTTTGAGCGAAATCCTTCGCAATGCAGAGGAATAACTGTCACTCCAATTTCTTTTTCCATCTCTTCTGCAACACTCTCTATATCTTCACCTATAATAGCAGTAGCACACGCCATGGAGATAAAAATTGCCTTAGGATTAAAACGTTCCTTTGCATCTCGTATTGTTTGTTTTAGTTTATCCGAAGCACCAAAAACCATATCATTTTCTAAAAGATTTGTGCTGTAAATCTGTAAATTCTGTGGTGGTTTATTTCTTCTTCCAAGTCCCATATTAAAGGCAAGATTAAACCAAGGATTATCTGCGGAACATCCAATTGGAGCATGCTGAATAAGTACACAGTCTGTAATATTTCCTATTTGGCATTCAACAATAGCATTAGCACACATGGTCTGTTGATTTAATGGTGAATTTAATTCACACAACCGACAAGCTTTCTGTTTTCCACAACCATCATGTTTTCTTTGGCTTCTCAATTCATAGTTTGATTCCCTCCACAACTCAGTCGCCGAACCATCCCAAGCGGTTATAGTTCCTAATCTCGTCTCTCGGTTTTCTACTTCCGTTAAGTTGAGATTTATTGTTTTTTTTGACATTGTATCACCCTTTCTATTCTCTATTTAATCTATAAGTCCATGCTCTAAAAATATTTCTTCAAGTCTTTCCTGGCTCATAGGTTTTGGAATTACAAACAATTCATTTTCTTCTATTGCTTTTGCAAGAGATCTATATTCAGCAGCTTGATCTTCATCAGAATCAAACTGTATTACTGTCTGTTTGTGAATTTCAGCTTTTTGAACCATATTATCCCTTGGAACAAAATAAATTAACTGAGTGCCTAATTCCTTTGCAAAAGTTTCCAATAATTTCTTTTCATTGTCTACATTTCTGCTGTTGCAGATAATTCCACCTAATCTTACTCCACCTTTTTTAGCATATTTTTTTATTCCTTTTGATATATTGTTTGCAGCATAAAGGGCCATCATTTCACCACTGGCTACAATATATATTTCTTTGGCTTTTCCTTCACGAATAGGCATAGCGAAGCCTCCGCACACAACATCCCCTAATACATCATAAAAAACATAGTCTAAGTCATCAGTATATGCTCCTAATCTCTCCAGCATGTTTATAGATGTAATTATTCCTCTTCCTGCACATCCTACACCTGGTTCTGGTCCACCAGATTCAACACATTTTATTCCACCAAATCCTGTTTTCATTATATAATCTAATTCTACATCTTCCCCTTCTTCCCTCAATGTATCTAGAACTGTCTTCTGTGCAAGTCCACCTAAAAGAAGCCTTGTAGAATCAGCTTTAGGATCGCATCCAACTACCATAACATTTTTTCCTAATTCCGATAAACCTGCTGTTAAATTTTGTGTAGTTGTGGATTTACCTATTCCACCTTTTCCATAAATCGCTACTTGTCTCATATATATGTTCCTCCTCAAATTGAAAATATCATTATTAAATTTATCTCCTCTCTGCATAACTTAAATATAAAAAAAGACCAAGTAAACCGAATAAACTTCAGTTTACCTAGTCTCCAGTGTGTCTGGTCAACTAAGGTATCGAAATTAATATTATACAATAAAAAACTTCTTACAGATGAAATGTAAGAAGTTTAACTCTTTCTTAATATCTCATCTTTCAGGTTACCCCGCAGGAATTGGCACCATTGAACAAATAACATTCAGGTTGCCGGGCATCATAGGGCCAGTCCCTCCGCCTCTCTTGATAAGAAGTTTTATATTAAATTTTAATTCACATAATATACTTTTACTTATTGATAGTACTATATAATTTTTTAGTTCTTTTGTCAATAGTTAATTTTTATAATTTAGAATTAATTTTATTATATGATTTATTTATTCAGTTTGATACAGAATTTAATCCTTGAAACTGCATATTATAATAATAAAAATATAATCCTTTTTTTCTTAAAAGTTCCTCATGATTTCCTCTCTCTTTGATTCCCTCATTATCAATTACTATTATCTCGTCTGCATTTCTTATGGTACTCAATCTATGGGCAATTACTATTGTAGTTCTATTCTTAGAGAGTTTTTCAAGAGAATTTTGTATAAATCTCTCGCTTTCATTATCTAAAGCGGATGTTGCCTCATCCAATATTAATATAGGAGGGTTTTTTAAAAACACTCTTGAAATAGATATCCTTTGTTTTTGGCCTCCTGAAAGTTTTACTCCATGCTGACCTATATAAGTATCATAGCCCTTAGGTAATGTCATTATATATTCATGAATATTGGCCTCTTTTGCAGCTTTTATTACCTCTTCATCAGAAGCATCTGGCCTTCCATACTTTATATTTTCTTTTACAGTACCAGAAAACATATAAACCTCCTGCTGTACAATTCCAATAGAATTTCTAAGAGATTCAATAGTTAAATTTCTTATGTCTTTTCCATCTATTGTTACAGCACCTCCTGTCACATCATAAAACCTTGGAAGCAGAGAACATATGGTTGTCTTCCCTGCACCAGAAGGACCAACTAATGCAATATTTTCGCCAGCTTTTATACTTACATTTATATTATTCAACACATTGTGCTTACTATGATAATTAAAATATACATTTTTATACTCTATATCGCCTTTTACATTCTCAAGTACTACAGCATCCTTACTATCAATTATTTCTGGTTCAGTTTCTATTATCTCCATAAATCTCCTAAAGCCAGCATAACCTTTTTGAAATTGTTCTGCAAAATTAATAAGTATATCTATAGGATTTATAAAAATATTTACATATAATGCATATACTGCTAAATCTGATATTCTTAAAGAACCTTCAGTGAAAAATATACCTCCAGAAACTATTATAGAAACATATAATATCCCCTGAAAAAAAGAATTGCCTGCAATAAATTCTCCCATAACTTTATAGCTATCTGCCCTGGAATTTAGATATTCATCGTTATTTTTACTGAATTTTCTTTCTTCCAAATCTTCATTTCCAAAAGACTTCACCGCTCGTATTCCTTCCAGGCTATCTTGAACTGATGCATTTATATTTGCCATTTTTTTCCTGTTATCTAAAAATATATACTGCATTTTTTTATTTTTACATACTGAAAATACTACCATAGCTATAGTAACTAAAAATAAAATTAATGTCATTTTAACATTTATAAATAATAATATTACAAAAGAACCTATAATTTTAACGAGGGATATAAATACATTTTCTGGTCCATGATGTGCAAGTTCCGATATATCAAAAAGATCAGATACAAGTCTTGACATCATCTGTCCTGTGTTATTATTGTCATAATAAGAAAATGACAGCTTTTGAAGATGATTAAACAAATCACTTCTCATATTATTTTCCATTCTAGCTCCCATAATATGTCCCCAGGAAGCTATAAAATATTGGCAAAAATATTTTAATATGTACATAGCCACTAATGCTATGCCTATGTAAATCAGCCCTTCCAACACTACACTTTTATCCCTAATAAAAAAATTCTTTGAAAGATAACTTAAAATTAAAGGAAAAGATAAATCTACTATTGAAACTAAAAATGCACAAACCATATCTGTAAAAAATAGAAATCTATATGGTTTATAATAACTTAAAAATCTTGTTATTATATTCACTTTAATCCCACCTTTCTAAATTACATTATACTATATTCATAATATATATTTTTCTTTTTATAATAATATTATTTAATGATATTGAATATCATATGATATTATGTTATTATTAATATTAGTTAATGTCTCTTCAAAATAATAACCTAAGCTGAACAGTACAATAATTTTACTTAAAAATGAGAACCCCCGATTTCATCAAATACATCCTATTAAATTTCTATGAAATTTAATAGGATGTATTTTTACATAAAAACAAAAGCAGGCAATATTATAAATAATAACGCCCACTTAATCCAAAACAATACTTCCTCGATACATATTAGACGAAATACATTTCATTCTTGCTTCAATAAAATTAAAAATTTAATTTTTAATTTTTATTCAAACGAAAATCAGGGAATATTTCTCCTATCTTCTCCTTTATATTGTTAATATTATCCTTAATTTTAAATTTACTTAAAGTTCTTTTTTCTTCTTCCTTTAAAACTTTTAAATCTTCCAGACATTTAACTGCTGTGGGCCATAAAGCTCGTGTACTACCATCTTCTATCTTAATTGCTATACCTAAATCCATATCTTTTACTCCTATACAGTATACTCCCTCTGCGCCAAGTTTTCCTATGAGTCTGCCTCCGGTGTTTTTCATAAGTTCGGTACAAAAACCTCCCGTTCCGGCTACCATCTCCGGTGCCCTTGTCATGGCCTTAAATACTCTATCAGCAGCATTTTTATACTCTTCTGTAAATACACTGCTGTTGGCCATTTTACAAAATCCTAGTGCCATATTATAAAGCGGCATTCCAAAAATGGGCACAGTGCATCCATCTACACCTACAATTATGCCGTTCTCTTTCACAGAACAAACTTTACATACTATTTTCTTTATTTCTTTTTGTACAGGATGTTCCAAAAGATTGTAGCTACTTATATCATACCCTTTCAAAACACATATGGAAAGTATTCCACAATGCTTTCCAGAACAGTCAGTATAAGAAGGATTTATTTCCACATGATTCCATAGCAGTTTTTCAGCATATTCCTCATTGAGGGACAAAGTGGAACCACACAACAGATTATCTATGCCAAGTCCTATCTTTTTTAGTATGTTATTTACGGTTTTTCTATGAAAATCCTCTCCATAATGAGAAGCACACATTATGGCTATTTCTTCGTCCGTAAAAGAAAATTTTTCATCGGCTCCAGACAATATAACATTTAAAGTTTGTATTGGCTTTGCCGCAGAACGCATATATGTAATCTTATATGGGTTTCCCAAACTATAAAGGAGTTTACCTTTACTGTTTACTACAGCTATATCTGCTCTATGAATACTTTCAACTAAAGATCCTCTCGTAACTTTTACTGCTATTTCTGACACAAGAACCCCTCCAAAAATAAAATAGTATAATCAATTATACTATTTGTAAATTTATTACAAATTATTTACAGCTTCTTCAATTCTTCCCAAAGCCTCTCTTAGAACATCCCTAGGACAAGCAATATTCATTCTTTCAAAACCCTCTCCACTTTTTCCGAAGGTAAATCCTTCATTAAACTGAATTTTCGCTCTGGTAAGCATAAAATCTTTAAGCTCCATTCCATTCATACCTAATTCTCTGCAATCTATCCATAATAAATAAGTACCTTCCGGTTCAATAATTTTAAGTTTAGGTATTCTTTCCCCTACATATTTTTTTACAACCTCTTTATTTTCATATAAATAATCTATAAGCTGATCCAGCCATCCTTCTCCATATTTATAGGCTGTTTCACAAGCTATCATACCAAATAAATTAATACTTAATGCTGCTGCATTCTCCAGTTGTATAATATATTCCCGTCTTAATTTATCCTTTGGTATAATTATATTTGAGACCTGTAGACCCGCCAAATTGAAAGTTTTGCTTGGTGCAGTACATATTATAGAATTTTCTCTAATATCATTTGATATTGCAGCTAAAGGTATATGCTTATAATTTTTATATACCAAATCTGAATGAATCTCATCAGATACTATAAGTACATTATTTTTTATACACATTTCTCCTAACTTTCTTAATTCCTCTCCAGTCCATACCCTTCCAACTGGATTATGAGGACTGCATAATATTAGCAGCTTAACTCGAGGATGTTTTAACTTATGCTCTAAGTCCTTAAAATCCATATAATACTTTCCCTGAACAAACTTGAGAGGATTATCTACTATTGCACAGCCATTTCTCACTATAGCTTTATAAAAAGGATAATAAACTGGTGATTGTAAAATAACTTTATCTCCTGGGTGAGTAAAAGCTTTTATAATATTATTTATAGCAGGAACAACCCCTGAACTAACAACAATCCAATCTTTTTTTAGCTCCCAACTGTGCCTTTTCATCATCCAGTTCATTATGGACTCATAATAACCCTCATTAACTTTTGTATATCCATAAATGCCCTGATTCGCTCTTTGAATTATTGCTTTCTTAACTTCAGGTACAGTTTCAAAGTCCATATCTGCTATAGACATAGGAATAATATATTTTCCCTCACATTGTTTTTTACTGAAATCCCATTTAACACAATGGGTATCCCTTCTAGAAACAACTTGGTCAAAATTATACTGCAATTTTATTCCTCCATTCCTTATCTGTTATACTTTTTATAAACAACCTTTAAATTAATACCTTATGATAGCTCATTTTTAGAAAATATACAACCACAATAATTTTGTCTGTATAAATTATATTCCTTAGAAAGTTCAATAGATCTTTTATACCCATTTTTCTTTTTGAAATCTGAGTACAAATATTTAATTTTATATTTATCAGCTAAATCTTTTCCTATACAATTCAATTTCTGTGCATTTTTATAAGGACTTATGGTTAAAGTAGTAGTAAAATAATCATAATTTGCCTCTTTAGCAAGTTTTGCCGTCTCCTCAAGTCTCAATTTATAGCATTTAAAACACCTTAGACCACCTTCTTTCTCTTTTTCAAGTCCTTCGGATATAAAATAAAATTTTTCACTGTCATAGGAACCCTCTATAAAATTTATTTTATCATTAGTATTAAAATTGAGAATAAATTTTCTTTGTTCCTTAACTCTTTTTATATATTCTTCATAAGGATATATATTAGGATTATAATAAAAAACCGTTATATAAAAATAATTACATAAATATTCTAATACATAACTGCTGCAGGGAGCACAACAGCTGTGAAGCAATAGTGAAGGAGTTTTTTTCTCATATATAATTTTATCTATGATTTTATTCAATTCATTTTGGTAGTTTACATTCACATACATCAGCCCTTTATAAAAATATCACTTATTGATTTAGTAAATTAAGTTTTTTAACCTAGAAAGGTTTTACATATTATTAAAGTTTATATTAATTTCATATAATAGTAAATAAAAATATATTATAATATATAAAAAATAAACAATATCCCACTCATTTCAAAATTGAATTTTATACAGCTTATGAGTTATAATAGTTATGTCAAAAAAGTCATTATTATTTAGTTCTAATTTTTATCCCAACGCTGCCATGGCTAATACTTCCATGGTCTTTAAAATGGGAGATAAGCGCAGCCGGATAAATTCTTTCCCTAAAGGATAACGTATTTTAAATGCTAAAGACACTAAGAATACTGTTAATAAGGTTCAGATGGAAAAAACATTTCTCTATAGCAAATTCCATCTGAACCTCCGAATCATTTGATAAGAGGTGAGTACGTCTTGATTAAAAATTTGCTGAAAGGTTCTAATGTATTTCTTACTTCTTTTAAAGAAGAGCATCTAAATTATCTGGAAAAATGGTATAATGACATATTATTTCTAAGAAACTTTGATGTCACAGCTGCTTTTCCAAAAAGCTTGGAAGAATTAAAAAGTATAATAAAAAATTCAAAAGAAAGTTCCGATAAATTCATTTTTGCTGTGAACTCTATAAGACAGAATAAAATAATTGGAATTACAGGATTTGAAAATATACTTTGGAATAATGGTACTGCAACAATATACATAGGTATAGGGGATGATGACTTTAGGGGACATGGTATAGGACAAGAATCACTATACCTTACCATGGAATTTGGTTTTCAAGAGTTAAATTTTCATAGAATACAACTTACTGTTCTATCTTATAATACGCCAGCCATAAAACTATATGAAAAATTAGGGTTTAAAAAAGAAGGAACCTATAGGGAATTTATTCATAGAGATGGAATTAGGTATGATATGTACCTTTATGGCATACTAAGATCAGAATGGAAACTTAATACAAAATACTAAAAGGAGGTATACTGCTAGTAGAATAATGTGCTCCATTTTTTAATGTATGCACTATTTTATTAAGTTGCAGAATTTTTATGCTTATATTTAAACCTATAACTATTGACGATAAAAGCATTTTTGATAAATATTTAGTTAACTATAATTTTGATACAAGCGAATATTCTTTCACCAGTCTAATTATATGGAGAAAAGGATGTGATATCACATATACCATATATGATAATGCTCTTATTATAAAGAAAAAAGACTTCAATGGTAATTACCACTTTATGCAGCCTATAGGATATACCAAAGACAATATTAAAAATATAATAAAAAAACTTACAGAATATAAAGAAGAAAATAATATGCCCTATTTATTTAAAGATGCTGAAGGAAAATTTTTAAGTGATTTAAAAGAAATCTATGGGGAGGCTGTCCATTCAAAACCAGATATAAATAATTTTGATTATATTTACACCACTCAAAAACTTATTACCTTATCTGGTAAAAAGCTTCATTCCAAAAAAAATCATTATAATTATTTTATAAAAACCTATAATTATACCGTTAAGGATTTCTATGATTCAGAAGTTAAAACAGACATTATAAGTGCAGCCCAAAGTTGGTATAAACAAAAAAACAGTGGTAATAAATATTTAAAATATGAATTAGAAGGTATTAAAGAAATTGTATTTAACATGGAAAAATTAAATTTAAAGGCAATGGCTGTATACGTAGATAACAAAATATCTGCTTTTACCATAGGGGAAAAAGTAAATTCCAACATGGCAATTATTCACATAGAAAAGGGAAGTTCTTCTATACGGGGAATATACACTTTTACTAATAAAACCTTTGTAGAAAATTATTTATCCGACGTTAAATATATAAATAGAGAACAAGATTTAGGCATTGAAGGTCTTAGAAAAGCCAAAAGATCCTATTATCCTGTAAAAATGGGAGAAAAATATTGTATAAACATATAATAGATTTATTATTATAGAAACAAAAAATAAAACTCAGGAATTCTAAAATTGATTCCTGAGTTTTACCTTTAAACTTTATAATCTTCTGTCCTTTCATGACCTTCTATCCAATCTATAAATTGTCTGGCAGTCCTTGCCGAACGTCCATTATACCATCTTTCCCATTTAAGAGCTTCTTTATGTAATGTTTCCCTATCTATTTTTAAATTCCTATTTTTAGCAATTCCATCTACAATCTGTAAATATTTATTTTTATCTGGAGATACAAATACTACATTTATTCCAAATCTATCTGCCAGTGAAAGCTTTTCCTGAACACTGTCCCCTCCATGAATTTCTTCACTAAAATTAGGAGAAGGAAATACACCTCTTTCATTGAAATACTCTTTAACAAGATGTCTCCTGTTAGAAGTAGCATATATTAATACATTCTGCGATTTATTCTCAAGTCCCCCTTCAAGTATGGATTTAAGGGCGGTATAACTCCCTTCATTGTCTTCAAATACCAAATCATCTATAAATATAATAAACTTTTGAGTTCTAGTCTTCAAAACTCTTATTATATCCGCAAAATCCTTTAAATAAGCTTTTGGAAGTTCAACCATCCTTAATCCTTCTGTATAATATTTATTAAGTATAGCTTTTACTGTAGAGGATTTGCCTGTTCCACGATCTCCATGTATTAAAACATTATTCGCAGGAAAGCCCTTAAGAAATTGAATGGTATTTTCTATTATTATAGAACGTTCTCTTTCATAGGCCACAAGATCTGAAAGGCCAATAGGATCTGGCTTTTCAATACCTTTAAATTCTCCTTTTCCATCAATATATTCCCATATAAAAGCTCTATAGCGAACAAACATGCCGCAGCCATAATCTTCATGAAACTTTTGAAGATCTTCTATACATTCACTCCAATTACTACTGTAATGAAACTTTTTCTTTAAATTCCTTATATGATTAGCATAATTATGTTCTTTAAAATCATTTGTATCCTTCAATTCTGGAAGTTTTTCTATTATCTCTTTAAACTCATCATTTTGAAAATAGTTCAATAACATTTGTTTTATATTTGAAAAATTCAATCTTGCAATATACCTTAAACTCTCTAAATCATTAGCTGCAGCACTTTTGATGGAATTTTCAAATTTATTAAAACTTTTGTTTTCTGCTCCTTTTGAAAATGGATTTTCACTAAAAATTATTTCATCTATAATATATTCTTCTAAAGAAGAATATCCTTTATGTACCAACATAAAAAAGAATTCATTGTATAACCTGATAACAGATTCTATATGTATCTTACCCTGACAAATAAGTTCAAGAAAATCTGTTAATCCCAAGATTACCCTATCTCTCAGTAGTTCCCTGTAGATAGATATTGAATTTAAACTTAACTTTGCATACTTTATTTCATATCCAACTTCAAAATGTATATTTTTCATAAAATGCCCCCCAATATAATGTAGATTTATAATTTATTTTAACACAATGGGCATAAAAACATAAACAAATACTTGTTAAAATAAAAATATACTGTTGAAATTTCATATAAAAAGCAACTTCCTCCAAATTTTTGTAAGAAAGCTGCTTTTACATTTACTTAAATATTTTTAATCTATCCTTTAATGGTTTAATTTCTTTTTCTCCGGCTGGTATAGTTGGTTTTCCAAATGGAAGCTGTGCAATTAATTTCCAATTATCTGGTATATTATATGTTTTCTTTACTTCTTCATCTATAAGAGGATTATAATGCTGAATTGAAGCTCCAAATCCTTCTACCTCTAATGAAGTCCATATTATATATTGTAGTATTGCAGAACCTTGTTGGGACCATATTGGAAAATTTTCCTTATACCTTGGAAAATTCTTTTCAAGTTCAGATACAGCATCTTCATCCTCAAAGAATAAGACTGAACCATAACCGCTTCTGAAAGATTGAATCTTTTCTGCTGTTTTTGAAAATCTTTCAGCCGGAACTCTTTTTTTAAGCTCTCCTTCTGTAATATCCCATAATTTATCATGATTTTGTCCTAAAAGAACTACTACTCTAGCAGTTTGAGAATTAAACGCCGAGGGTGCATTTTTTAAAGCCCCTTCAACTATCTCTATTATTCTATCATCAGAAACAACTTTTTCCTTACTTATACCATAAATACTTCTTCTATTTTTCACCGCATCATAAAAATTTTTAGCCATTAGAAATACCTCCTATTCAATAATTATTATCTGTTAGCATTTATTATATATCATTTTTTTAAAAAATCAATAGTAATTTAAAATTATTTTCTAGATGATGAAAAATAATCTTATAAAAAACAAGCAGTGCTTATAGCTAAAATACTATAAGCACCGCATATTTTTATCTTTATTATATTTCTATTTTAACTTTATACTCCTTAAGCCATTCATTAACCTGTATTAAATAAGCCAGCAATTGTGGCCCTCTCATAAGCTGTCCAAACCAAGGAGCTTTAAAAGAAGCTCCTCCTGTTTCTATTAAAGTCTTAACTGATTTTTTATCTATAAGATTAAGAATAGGAGATGTTTTATCCTTCATTATATTTTTCATCCATTTTTGAACCCTTTTAGTATATTCAGGATTATGGGTTTTAGGATAAGGACTCTTTTTTCTCTCAATAATATCCTCTGGTAATATTCCTTTTAAGGCTTTTCTCAATAATCCTTTTTCTCTGCCTTTATAAAATTTTATTTCAGAAGGTATATTAAAAGCATATTCTACCAATCTATAGTCTGCAAAAGGAACTCTCACTTCTAGACTATTTGACATACTCATTCTATCTTTTCTATTTAATAAAGTAATCATAAACCATTTAATATTCAAATAAAATAATTCTCTCATACGATGTTCTAATTTTGATTCTCCCTCTAAGTGAGGAACCTGCCTTATGCTGCTTTCATATTGTTCTTTTAAATATTCCTCCAGATTCAGAGACTTTAATTCATGAGATAGAATTTCTTTTCTAGCACCTACAGATTTAGACCATGGAAAAGTATGAGCATTAATATCTTCCGGCCTTCTGTACCATGGGTACCCACCAAATATTTCATCTGCGCACTCCCCTGATAAAGCCACAGTATTATCTTTTCTAATTTCCCTACAAAAAAGATATAAAGATGAGTCGATATCCGCCATCCCTGGAAGATCACTGGCCTTTACAGAATTATACAATGCATTGGCTAAATTTTCACTAGTATTTATAATTCCATGATGATTGCTATTTATATATTCTGACATTTTTAAGGCCCAAATTCTATCAGGGGTAGGTTCAAAATCATTTGCTTCAAAGTATTTATCATTATCTTCATAGTCAATAGAATAGGTCTTTAAAATTTTTCCCTGTTTTTTAAATTCCGAAGCTGCCACCGCAGATATTGCACTGGAATCAAGCCCTCCTGAAAGGAATGTGCAAATGGGAACATCTGCTACCAGTTGCCTTTTTATAGCATCTACCAAAAGACTTCTTACATGTTCCGCTGTAGTTTCTATATCTTCATTATGAATCCTGCACTCAGGCTTCCAGTATTCTCTTAATTTAAACCCATCTTCTGTATATATTCCATAATTAGCTGGAGGTACTTCATGTATATCCTTGAATATACCTCCCCCTAAAGATCTTGCAGGCCCCAGAGCAAATATTTCAGTTAATCCTTCCTTATCTACTATTGGTTCTACATAAGGGTGTACTAAAAGTGTTTTAATTTCCGAGCCGAATAAAAGAGAGTTATTTCTTATTGTATAAAATAAAGGTTTTACTCCCAAAGGATCCCTTGCCATAAATAATCTATTTTCAATTTCATCCCAAATTGCAAAAGCATATATACCATTTATATGCTTTACACAATCTACTCCCCAATGTATATAACTAGTGAGCAGTACTTCCGTATCTGAATATGAGTTGAAAGAATAATTTTGTTTTATAAATACTTTTCTTAAATCTTCAGTATTATAAAGTTCCCCATTATATACAATTATATATTTTTTCCCATTTACACTTTTGGACATAGGCTGAGCGCCGCCTGAAGGATCTACCACTATAAGTCTTCTATGGCCTAATAGCACATTTTTGGAAAAATAATATCCCTGATCATCAGGACCTCTTTCCTTTAACGTATTTGTCATATTTAAAATTATATCTCTATTTTTAGAAATATCCTCTTTTAGATTAATCCATCCTGCAATTCCACACATAAGAGAAGTTACCTCCAAATAATTTATTAATTAACATTAAAGTATGTTTTACCATTATTTTACGTACTTAATTATAATTTATGATTTAAAAATATATATGTGCATAAATTAATTAATTTATGCACATATATATAAATAATTCATAAACTATATCATTGCTAATTTAAAGTTTCAAAAATATATCCATTAGATTTTAAATATTGTATTACCTCTGGAAGAGCTTCTACTGTGGTAGTTTTTGCTGGAGCATCATGCATCAGAATCACCACCGTATTATCAGTAGTATACTTCTTCAAATTATTCATAAGAATATCTACAGGCAAATTATTTCCATTAGCATCTCCCGTCATATCATTCCAATTTACAAAATGATATCCTTCTTTCGTAATAGCATCCTTAAAAGGCTGCATATTTAAATGTGCTGTAGTAAAAGATCCTCCTGGAAATCTTAACAGTTTTAAATTGTAATCTTGTCCTAATATTGATTTTAACACTAAATCACATTTATTTACATCCCCTACAAACACTGATGGGTCTTCTCTATATCTTAATCTATGACTATAAGTATGGTTACCCACTACATGTCCTTCTTTTACTTCTTGTTTAACTAATTCTCTATACTTCTCAGCATTTTGACCGATTAAGAAAAAGGTTGCCTTTATATCATTCTCTTTTAATATTCTGAGTACTTCTGGAGTATTGTTTATAGAAGGACCATCATCGAAAGTTAAATATGCCACTTTTTTACCATCTTCTCTCTTAAATTCCCAAGGCTTGTACTCTCCTGGCGGTTGGGAAGTAGTGAACCTCTTCTTTAATGCATCCTGTTCTTTTGTCTGTGCCACTACTGCGTTTTGTTCAGTATTTTTTTGAGAAGCAAGTTTATTTCCTATGTAAAACCCCCAAGAAAAAACCATTAAAGTAAAAGCTGCAGTAAGAATCTTATTTCTTCTTCTAATAATTTTATTCTTTTTAATTCTATATTCATATTTATTCATAACATCTATCTCCCAACCCCATATGCTACAAAAGACTTATCCTGAGCCAACACCTATATCATTCCATTTTTATACACATCATAAGAAAATATAATTTCATTAATAATCCATTCATCATATTCTTATCTAAATTAATTATAAACAAAATTTAAATTTTTTTAAGTGAATGGTTTAATTTATTTACTTATTCTCTGGTATCTTAAAAGAACTTTTAAGAGACACTATCCTATTAAATACTAATTCACCATTTTTACTACATTTTCCATCTAAAACAAAATATCCGTGTCTAAAAAACTGAAATTTTTCATCAGATTTTACATGTTTCATATCAGGTTCTACAAAACCTTTTACAACTTTTAGAGAATTCGGATTAACATGATCCAAAAATAAATCTTCTTCTCCTTCTTTTTCCTGCTGTTCCAATATCAAAGGCTCATAAAGCCTTATTTCTGCTGGAATTGCAGTATCTACATTTATCCAATGAAGCGTACCCCTTACTTTTCTTCCATCGGGGCTATTTCCACCCTTTGATGCAGGATCATAAGTACAGCGTAATTCTATGACATTTCCATCTTTATCTTTAATTGCTTCAGTACATTTTATAAAATAAGCACTTTTTAACCTGACTTCATTCCCCGGGAACAATCTGTAGTACTTTTTAGGTGGATTTTCCATAAAATCTTCTTGTTCTATATATATTTCTCTTGAAAAAGGCACTTCTCTAACTCCTGCACTGGCATCATCAGGATTATTTTCAATTTTAAAAGTTTCTGTTTTTCCCTCTGGATAATTAGTTATTACGACCTTAAGAGGATTTAATATAGCCATAGTCCTAGGAGCTTCTTTCTCAAGATCATCTCTTAAAAAATAATCAAGCATCTGAGAATCTACTATACTGCTAGCTTTAGACACCCCTATTGCCCTGCAAAAATTTCTAATAGATTCTGGAGTAAATCCTCTTCTTCTCAAACCTGCAATGGTCGGCATACGTGGATCATCCCATCCATCTACAAAATTTTCATCTACAAGCTGTTTAAGTTTTCTCTTACTCATAACTGTATTTGTCATATTTAATCTAGCAAATTCTATTTGTTTAGGTCTATTTTCTATTTCACACTCCTGTATTATCCAGTCGTAAAGAGGCCTATGATCTTCAAATTCAAGTGTACATATAGAATGAGTAACTCCTTCAATAGCATCTTCTAAGGGATGAGCAAAATCATACATAGGATATATGCACCATCTATCTCCAGTATTGTGATGACTTGCATGAGCTATTCTATATAATACGGGATCTCTCATGTTTATGTTGGGAGAAGCCATATCAATTTTTGCCCTTAAAACCTTTTCCCCATCTTTAAATTCTCCATTTTTCATACCTTCAAACAACTTAAAATTTTCTTCTACATCCCTATTTCTATAAGGGCTTTCTTTTCCTGGTTTTGTTAAAGTACCCCTATATTCTCTTATTTCATCGGCGGTCAAATCACATACATATGCTTTTCCCTTTTTTATTAAAAAAACAGCATATTCATACATTCGTTCAAAATAACTAGAAGCAAAACATAGATTATCCCAATTATATCCAAGCCACTTTACATCTTCTTTTATTGATTCTACATACTCCACATCTTCTTTTGAAGGATTGGTATCATCAAACCTTAAATTAACTTTTCCTTCAAATTCATCTGCCAAGCTGAAATTCAAGACTATCGATTTTGCATGACCTATGTGCAAATATCCATTAGGCTCCGGGGGAAATCTAGTTACTACCTTTTCATATTCTCCTGATTTTAAATCTTCTATAATTATATTTTTAATAAAATTTGATGAATTATTATTATCTCCCATAAACAACCTTCCTTTTCTAAAACTTATTTTTATATTTAAGACAATTCAGCCCAATTATAGACAATTAACCATTTACCTGCAGCTATAGAATTAAATTCTATGCTCGCAATAAAAGGCATTTTGAATAAACAAATGCCCTTCTTAAAAAACCATACAAACTCTTGAAGGCTATAGCTCTTATCCCTCTTTTAATAAAAAACACACTAAAAGTTTATAATAAAAGTTTTATTAATTAAATTATAACTCTTTATTTAAAAAATAATACTATATCCGACATTATTATATAAGACTTCCATTACTTTTATATGATATTACCATATAATAAGTTTATATTCAATAATAAGCCATTTTATTTATCCGATACCTATTTTTATTATTCTGTTGTCATTTTTATAAAATATGGTTAAATGAAAAAGTAAATTCATCTTTTCACCGGGCCATTGATAATGCAGAACTTACGTCAGATTTTTTCTAATTACCAGAGCTGGAACTGGCAGTATAATAAGTAAAAGATGTCTGTTTCTATGAGTTCAAGCATGGCAAATAGGCATCTGAAATTTTGTAACGAACACTTCTTCTTAAATCAATATTTTTGGCAGTAAAAACTCCCCTGTCAATATAATTGTAAAGAGTCCTCCGACTGCAAGGGATTTCATGACTATGATGAGCATAAATATGAGCGAGTGATTGGCTCTGCTTCAGTAAGGGAGAAATAAGCTCATCAAGCAAGGCAATGTCAGCGGGTGATTGATTAATACCATCTCTACAAGAGACCAGAAGGTCATGAGAAGATTCATCAGCCTGCTGGGGCGAATAAAGTGCATGTTGCAACTCACAACGGCGACGAAATTTCAAGCAGCCATTGCAGACATAGGGTGCCTTTTGAAGTTTAGGACAGATGGTTTCTTGATAGTCAGGACAAATAAGGGAACACTGTCTAATGCCAAGCTTTGTATCGTAGCAGAGTTTACATGGTCTGACGCAATCTTTATTCTGGCAGAGGAAGCGCATCTGACAACTTTTAAAATGAGCACACTGTAGCACTTTTTTCGGATCCTTTCTTCGTGGAAAGTAACGGTATTTTTTTACCTCTTTTGAAACAGTACTTGGATGCTTATCAATACTTCTGGCAATGGATGCAAAGGATTTACCATCCATTAACCCTTTTTCAATTTTAATGCGTTGTGTAGTAGTTAAGTGTTTACAATCAAACTTTTTCACTTTGCACATAATTATACCTCCAGTTATTATGGAGGAAATCCACTAACCAGGTTTCATTGTAGCAAATATCGTGCAAGACTAAAATCTCGAAACACGAATTAAGTAGTGCAAACAAGAATTTACCTTTTCATTTTACAATATACTTTTTAAAAATCTATTGCGCCTTACCTTACGTCATATGGTACAATAGTTTAGGTAGAGGTGATACTAATGTGTACGCAAAAATCTAATCTATTCACCATTGGTAAATTTGCTGAAAAATCAGGGGTTACTTTAAGAACTCTAAGATATTATGATAAAATAGGACTTTTAAAACCCTGTTCTTATACTAAATATGGCCACAGACTGTACAACTTTGAGGACTTCAGTAAGCTGCAAAAAATACTTACGCTTAAATTCATAGGACTTTCACTAGAAGATATATCAAAAATAATGAACTATGACGTAAATCACAGAGATTTAAAAAAATCTCTTGAAATACAGAAAAAAATAATGAAAAAAAAGATATATCACATAGAAGCTGTAATCAAGTCCATAGAAGAAGCGGTACACATGATGGACAGTGAAAAAGAATTCAATTGGAATAAATTTTTAAATATAATAAACATAATAAACACAGATCAGAAGTGGATGGAACAATATGAAAATGCCTCTAATTTAAGATCTAGAATAAAAATTCATGAACTTTTTAGTACCAATAAGCAGGGTTGGATGAAGTGGTTTTTTAATCATCTAAATCTTCCAGATAAAGTTTCCATATTGGAATTAGGCTGTGGTGATGGACGATTGTGGCAAAAAAATTTAGATAAAATTCCAGAGGGATGGGATATAACTCTCACTGATTTTTCTCCTGGAATGCTAGAGGACACTAAAAAAAATCTCACGTTAAATTTAAAAAGATTTAAGTTTAACATTGTAGATGTTCAGCATATTCCTTATAAAGATAACAGTTTTGATGTAGTAATCGCAAACCATATGCTCTACCATGTTACTAATGTAGATAAAGCTCTTTCAGAAATTTATAGAACTTTAAAACCTAAAGGATATTTTTATGCTTCTACAGTTGGAAAAAATCATATGAAAGAAATGAGAGAAATTGTTAAAAGAGCTAATTTACAAAATATAACTACAAATAGTTGGAACCTTACAGAAAACTTTCAGCTTGAAAACGGATTGGATAAAATCTCCACATGGTTTAAAAATGTAACACTAACACGATATAATGATAATTTAAAGTTGACAATTATTGAACCTCTTATGGACTACATATTCTCCATGCCAGGAAATGCTAAAAATGCATTTGATCAAAATAAAATCCATCATCTTAAAGGTTTCTTAAAGTCTGAAATAAATAAAAATGGATATATTTATATAACAAAAGACACAGGTTTCTTTCAGGGAACAAAAGAATAAATTGATTTAATGCATTTGATTACCTGTATGTTCACTACTCTTGTTGACTGCCCAAAGAAAGGATTTGATATTTATGAATAAAAAAATTCCCTTTTCTCCTCCTGATATTACCCAGGACGAAATTGATGCTTTATCTGAAGTTTTAAAATCAGGATGGATAACCTCTGGACCTAAAACTGCTGAATTTGAAAAGAAATTAGCTGACTACTGCAGTGCAAATTATTCAGCAGCAGTTTCAAGTGCCACCTGTGGTATGGAACTTCTACTAAAAGTATTTGATATTAAAGATGGAGATGATGTAATAACCACTCCTTATACCTATACATCTACTGCAGCCGTATCTATTCAAAGAAGTATAAAACCAATTATGGTGGATGTAAAAAAGAATAACTTTTCTATAGATATAGATAAGATATATGATGCAATTACTCCAAATACAAAAGCCATTTTTTCTGTAGACTTTGCAGGAGTGCCTGTAGACTATGATGCTCTAAGACAAGTTCTAAAACTTAAAAATCGTGAAGATATACTGCTCGTATCAGACTCTGCCCATGCCCTTGGAGCTTCATACAAAGGAAAGAGGGTAGGCAGCCAGTTAGATGCCCATGTATTTTCTTTTCATGCAGTAAAAAATTTGACTACAGCAGAAGGGGGAGCTATAACCTTTAACAATAATAACTTATTTGGAAAAGAAAACTTATTAAAGGATTTAAAATTGAATTCCCTTAATGGCCAATCAAAGGATGCCTTATCCAAAATGAAAGCAGGTGCCTGGAAATATGACATAGTTACAGCAGGATATAAATGTAATATGGCAGACATAAATGCTGCTCTTGGATTAGTTCAACTTAGAAGATATAATAATATGCTTCAAAGGCGCAAAAAAATATTTGAAATATATTCAAGCATATTATCACAAAAAGAATGGGCCATACTTCCTTTTAAAGAAAATCAGAACATGGAAACCTCCTATCACCTGTATCCACTTAGGATTAAAGAATTAAAAGAAGAACAAAGAGATGAAATTATAAAAACACTTGCAGAAAAAGGCATAGCAGTTAATGTTCACTTTATACCACTGCCTATGTTTACCTTATATAAATCCCTTGGATATTCCATAAAAGATTACCCAAATGCCTATGAACAATATGCCAATGAAATAACACTACCACTTTATTCAACTCTCCTTCCAGAAGATGCTGAATATGTGGTAAAAGAGCTTATAAAAGTAGTAGAGAAGGTGAAATAAATAATGAAAGTTGATTTTTATACTCCTAAAAGAGAATATAATGAAAAAAAAGAGGAGTTTAACAAGGCTATACAAAATGTTTTAGAAAAAGGAAACTTTATATTGGGGGAAGAAGTTTCAAATCTTGAAAGAGCCATAGAAGAATATACTGGTGCAAAACATGCTATTTCTGTAGCTTCGGGTACAGATGCTTTAGTCATATCCTCTGATATACTAGGCTTTAAAAATGGTAAAGAGGTAATAACTTCACCTTTTACATTTCTTGCATCTACCTCCTGCTTAGTTAAACATAATGCAAAACCTGTTTTTGTAGATATAGATGAGGATACCTTTAATATTGATACAGATAAGATTGAAGAAAAAATAAATTCAAATACTAAAGGTATACTACCTATACATTTATTTTGTCAAATGTCAGATATGGATAAAATAATGGATTTAGCTTCAAAAAATAATCTTAGTGTACTTGAAGATGCTGCCGAAGCCTTCGGTATGAAATGGAAAGGAAATAACAGTACTACCTACAAACATTCAGGTACCCTAGGAGATTTAGGGGTATTTTCTTTCTTTCCCACTAAGACATTAGGTGGTTATGGAGACGGAGGTATGATAATTACAAATAATTCTGATCTAGCTGAAAAAGTGAAAATGTTCAGAGTTCATGGAGCCTCGAAAAAATACCACTATGATTATATAGGCTATAATTCAAGACTTGATACAATTCAAGCTGCATTATTGCTTGTCAAATTGAAATACATTGACAATTCCATAATAAAACGTAATATAGTCTCCAACTGGTATAAAGAAAGGCTAAAAAGTATTCCTTACATAAAAATTCCTAAAATTAAAAATGATCAACATCCAGTATATTATGTATTTAATATACTCACAGAAAAAAGAGATGAGCTCTGTGCGTATTTAAAAGAGAAAGAAATTGGCTGCAGCATATATTATCCTATCCCCCTTCACCTCCAAAAGTGTTTCAGCTATCTTGGACATAAGAAGGGAGATTTTCCTGTATCGGAAAAAATATGTGAAGAAATACTGGCACTACCTATATATCCTGAAATATCAGAAGAGGAAGTAGACTTTGTATGTAATGCTATAAAAAGCTTTTATAAAAAGTAGAATTAATCTGAAAACTAGCCATAGTTTATATTTTCATGGCTAGTTTTTAAATTAAGTATTTTCACTTTGTATATTCTATAACAAAATTTTTAAATTTTTGAACTACCGGTGTGGAATATTTATCTTTCACTACTGCTAGATAAAACTTCCTCTCCCAACTGGGACTTAGTATTTGAATAACTTTTAAATCCATGGAATTAAGCATAGGCATATTAGGGCTTACTGCTATACCAAAATTTTTAGAAACCAGTCCTGCAACTACCTGATCCTCTTCAACTTCATAAGCAATTTCAGGCAATTTACCAATTTGAGCAAATAAATTATCAATTATTGGCCTAAGACCACTTTTTTTAGTAAAAAATATATAAGGATATGAAATCGTATCTATCAAATCTATGGCATCTCTATCAGCTAAAGGATGATTACTTGGAACAATCAATACAAGTTCTTGCGTTGCAACTGGTATAAACTCTATACTTTGCTCTTCTTCTATCTTAGAACAAAAAGCAATATCGTATTTTCTAGATTTAAGTCCTTCTATAATATCCCCTGTCACACCTGTGTGAAAGTGAAATTCAATAGACTTTTCCTTGTTTTCTTGTAAAAAATCCCTGGTAATCTTCGGCACAAAGTCCGTCCCTAAAGTACGAAGAAAAGCAAGTTCAACAATACCTTCCCCATTTCCAATCATTTTTAACGTTTTCACACTGGAGTCTAAAATTTCCAATGCCTTCTCTACATCGGTCAAGAATATTTTTCCATATTTTGTAAGCACTACATTCCTGCCGTCTTTTTCAAATAAGGAAACTCCAAGTTCTTTTCCTAGTAGAGCTATAGCATGACTTAAACTGGGTTGCGTAATCATTAATTCCTCTGCAGCTTTAGTATAATGTTCCAAATGTGCCAGGGTTACAAAATAACGCAAATGATATAAATTCAATTTAGTACACCACTTTCATAATACATCTATATTACTAGTACCAATTATAACAGGAACTATATATAAAATCTATAGATTATTAGAATATTATCAATTTGTTTTTGTTAAATTTATATCATATAATAAACTCATAGTTCTGATGAAATCGATTAGTAATAAAATTTAACTTACATATATTTCTTTAAATTATCATGCAAAATATATAATTTAAGTTAAAAACACGATTTTGAGAACTTAAAAAGATTGACAATTAATAGCACATAAGCATCTTATTCTGATGTCTTTAGGTAATTTTTATCTAAAATGATTAAAATTACAAGCTATCATAATTATCTTAACGAAAAGGAGAATAATATATTATGGAAAAAAAGATTAATACAAATTCATATCCACCAATTACAATAAGTTCATATACACTGGGAACTGAGGTGTTATTTAGAGATAGAGTTAAAGCCGCAGCAAAGGTTGGATTTGATGGTATAGGTTTACGTGCTGAAAATTACGTAGATGCTAAAAAAGAAGGCTTAACTGATGAAGACATGCTGGCAATACTTGATGAATATAAAATAAAAGTCACCGAAGTTGAGTATATAACTCAGTGGGGTACTAAAGAAGATAGAACTAAACAGCAGCAGGAAAAAGAACAAACAATATACCATATGGCACACCTTTTTAATGTAAAACACATTAACTGCGGGCTAATGGAAAAACTTTCCGATGAACAAATTGCAACTGCCCTTGGAGAACTTTGTGATCGAGCAGGAGACATTATGATAGGTCTTGAATTCATGCCGTACAGCGGAGTTCCTGATTTAGCTTCTGCATGGCGTGCAGTTAAAGCATGCAGCAGAAAAAATGCCATGCTTATTTGTGATACATGGCACTGGGCCAGAGCAAACCAGACTTTTGACATGATTAAATCTGTTCCTGCAGATAAAATAGTTTCAATACAAATCTGTGATGTTCATGACAGACCATATCCTAAAAAGATATTGAGGGATGAATCAATGCATGACCGTCTGTTCCCAGGAGAAGGTTATGGGGATACTGTAGGATTTGTACGCATGTTAAAAGAACACGGGGTATGCCCTAGAGCCATAGGTGTTGAGACAATATCAGATCCTATTGTGGAAAAGGGAATTGAATATGCTGCCCAAGGTGCCTTTAAATCAGCAAAAAAAGTTTTAGATGAAGCATGGCCTGAAGTATCTGAACATTTAAAATAATGAAATAAAAATTCCATAAATTAATTTTGGGAAAGGATGATTCTTTTTATGAAATTTAAATCTATGTTTGAACCAATAAAAATTGGTCCAATAATAGTACCAAATCGTTTCGTAGTTTCACCTATGGGTAATAATTTTGCCAATACAAATGGTTCTATGAGTGACAGATCCTTAGCTTATTACAGCGAACGTGCCAAAGGAGGATTTGGATTAATTACCTTTGAAGCCACAGTTGTAGACAAGAAGGCAAAAGGTGGTTTCCGTAAACCATGTTTATATGATGACAGTACCATAGAAAGTTTTAAAGGTGTTATTGATGCCTGCCATGAAAATGGTGCTAAAGTATCCATACAGCTTCAACATGCCGGACCTGAAGGTAATGCAAAGGCTGCAGGCTATCCTATAAAATCTGCATCTTCAATTCCTTCAGCAGTAGGACGTGACATCCCTATGGCAATAACTACTGAAGAACTCTATGAATTAATAGGGTTATACGGTGATGCAGCTCTTCGTGCAAAGAAAGCCGGAGCTGATGCAGTTGAAGTGCATTGTGCCCATGGATATTTAATTAACAGCTTTCTTTCACCAAGAACAAATAAACGTGTAGATGAGTTTGGTGGATGCTTTGAAAATAGAATGCGTCTTCCTCGTCTCATCATTGAAAACATACGTAAAAAAGTAGGACATTCCATAGCAATTATTTGTCGTATCAATAGTTCTGATGAAATGCCGGGAGGACTTGATGTACATGACAGCGCAACAATTGCTGCCTATCTGGAAGACATTGGTGTAGATGCTCTCCATGTTTCTCGTGCCGTCCACCTTCGTGACGAATATATGTGGGCGCCTACAGTGCTGCATGGAGGATTCAGTGCAGAGCTTGCTACAGAAATTAAACGTGCTGTAGATATTCCGGTTATTACTGTAGGACGTTTCACAGAGCCCCATTTTGCAGAACTTCTAGTTCGTGAAGGACGATGTGACCTGGTGGCTTTTGGACGTCAAAGCCTTACAGATCCTCATACACCTAATAAAGCTTCCGCAGGCCGTCTGGATGAAATGCTTCCATGTATCGGCTGTTTACAAGGATGTGTTCCAAACATGTATCAGGGAAAACCAATCACCTGTCTTGTTAATCCATGTGTAGGTAGGGAGTCCGAACTTAAACCTGCCAAAGCCAGTAAGAAGGTAACGGTTGTAGGCGGAGGAGTGGCCGGCATGTACACGGCCTGGATATCTGCTCTTAGAGGCCATGAAGTGACATTGTTTGAAGGCAGTAATATCCTTGGAGGACAGATGAGACTTGCAGCTTACCCTCCTGGAAAAGGAGATCTTACAAACATGGTCCGCAGTTATATCACAAAATGCAGACAATATGGAGTAAAGATAAAAATGAATACAAAAGTCACCAAAGAGCTAATAAAAGAAGAATCACCGGATGCAGTAATTATTGCAACAGGTGCAACTCCTCTTGTACTTCCTATTCCAGGTATAAATGATTCAGGACTGATTCACGCAGTGAATCTCCTTGATGGCAAAGAATGCTGTGGGGAGAAGGTTCTTGTAGTTGGCGGCGGAATGGTTGGATGTGAAACTGCAGCTTTTCTTGGGGAACAGAACCATGATGTCACTGTTATTGAATTCCGTGATAAAGTTGGAGCAGATGTAATCCCGGAACATAGAAAGTTCTTAATGGAAGATTTCCAAAAATATAATATCAAGACTATCACTGGAGCAAAGGTTACTAAATTCTTTCAAGGCGGTGTTGAATACAGTTTGTCAGAAGATAAAACAGATAAAATAGATGGTTTTGATTCAGTAGTACTTGCCATGGGATCCAGATCCTATGATCCTCTAAGTGAAGAAGTGAAAAAAACTATAAAGGAAACCTATGTAATAGGTGATGCAGTAAAAGCACGTAGAGCATTAGATGCCACTACCGAAGCCTTTGAGATAGCAATAAAATTATAGTTAACACCATACTAAATAAAATGAAATCAGGAGGTTATGACATGAAAAATGATATTTCAGGAAAAACAGGTTTATTAGGCTTAATAGGTGATCCGGTAGATCATTCTAAATCACCGGTTATGTATAATTACGGCTTTGAAAAATTAAATCTGGATTATGTGTATTTAGCTTTTCAAGTTCCCCTTGAAAAAGTACCCGACGCTATTACTGCCATAAAAACTTTTAAAATGAAGGGTTCAAATGTAACCATGCCATGTAAAAGTGAAGTAGTTAAATATATGGACGAGTTATCCCCTGCTGCACGTATTATCGGAGCAGTTAATACCATCGTCAATGACAATGGAAAACTAACAGGCCATATCACAGATGGAGTTGGATTTGTACGCAGCTTGAAAGAAGAAGGTGTAGAAGTAAAAGGTAAAAAAATAACTATTATGGGTTCTGGAGGCGCTGCCACAGCTATCCAGGTACAATGCGCTTTAGATGGCAGCAAAGAGATTTCTATTTTCAATATAAAAGACAACTTTTATGAAAGAGCCCAGAAAAATGTTGAAACTATAAAAAAAGAAGTTCCTGACTGTACTGTAAATTTATATGACTTAAATGATACAGAGAAACTTAATGAAGAAGTTGCATCAAGTGATATTTTAATTAATGCGACACTTGTTGGAATGCACCCTAATGAAGATGAAAGTAATATAAAAGATACAAGCATTTTTAGAAAAGAACTGGTTGTAGCAGATACAGTATACCATCCAAAGAAAACAAAATTTTTAAAGGGTGCAGAGGCTGCTGGCTGTAAAATAGTAGGCGGCTTGGGAATGCTTCTTTGGCAGGGAGCAGAAGCTTTTAAATTATATACTGGTTTAGAAATGCCTGTAGATGAAATTAAAGAATTATATTTTAAATAAGAAATTTACATTTTAACAATGAGGGAGATGGATTTTTACTTCCATTTCCCATTATTAAATAAATTTATACTTTAAAAGATATCACTGAAAGGAGAAAAAAATGAATAACAAAAAATACTATCCTACCGCACTAGCATTATATTTTACTTATTTTGTACATGGTATTGGAGTATCCATCCTTGGACAATATAAACAAAATTTTGCAGGTACCTGGGGTGCAAAAACACTAGCTGATGGTACCTTTGATGTAAGTGTAGTTCTTGCTGTTATTGCTGCTTTAGGTCTAGGTCGTCTAATTACGCTTCCTTTTTCAGGACCTATTTCCGACAGATTTGGTAGAAGAATTTCCGGACTAATTGGAATGGCTTGTTACGCTGCTTATTTTATAGGCATTGTATTTTCGCCAAATCTATATGTTGCTTATGCTTTTGCACTAATTGGAGGTGCTGCTAACTCTTTCTTGGATACCTGTGTTACTCCATCCTGTTTAGAAATATTCGTAAATTCAGGTGACGTAGCTAATATGTTTACAAAATTCTCTATATCTATAGGTCAGTTTGTACTTCCATTTATAATTGGTTTTGTTGCAGTAAGTCAGATGTCTTATAAAACTATTTTCCTTGTAGTAGCTGTATTTATCATCATAGATGCTATTTTAATTGCATTTATGCCATTCCCTCCTATGAATCGTGCTGATGATTCAAAGGGAAATGCCGTTAAACCTATAAAAGAAAAAATGAAATTTACACCGGTTAGTATAGCAATAATTTGTATAGGTTTTACATCTACATCCACTTTCCAATTATGGTTGAATTGTAATCAAGAATTAGGAAAGCTTTACGGAATGGTTGATCCTAGTAAAATTCAGTCATTCTATTCACTGGGAACCATGACCGCTATATTAGTAACTGCATTTTTAGTGAAAAAATTTATTAAACCAGTGAGGATTCTGGCTATTTACCCTACAATTGCTACAATCATGCTTATAATTTTATACTTTGTACAAACACCTACCATCTGTTTAATAGGAGGCTTTGTACTTGGATACTCTGCAGCAGGCGGTGTACTTCAATTAGCTGTATCTACAGCAAACTCAATGTTCCCGACAAATAAAGGTAAGATTACATCTATTGTTATGATTTCATCTAGTATAGCAAACTATGTTATTTTAAATATCGCTGGAGTTATCACAAATGCTGGAGGCGTATATGGACCTAAATATGTAATTTTATTCAATATAGTAATTACAGTAATTGGTATTCTACTTGCATTATATGTGAATAGACACTCCATTAAAGAAGCATTATAATACTATAATTAAACAATTTAGAATATAAGTAAACTTCTTAGTTATAAAGACCTCATATACTATATTTAATAGAATTATCATCACCTATTATTAAAACTAATGTATAGGTTTAATTCTAAATGGGAGGGATAAAATAATGAGAAAAAACATTATAAATGACTTAGAAAGTAAACCTACCGGAAAAAGGTGGTTTATACTTTTCTTAGTATGTGCAATAACTTTTATAAATTATTTAGATAGAGCCAATCTTTCTGTAGCTGCTCCATTTATATCAAAAGAATTTATGCTTGATCCGGCTAAAATGGGACTTATATTTTCTGCTCTAAGCTGGTCATATACCGTTATGCAGATTCCAAGTGGGTGGTTTCTAGACAGATTAGGTCCTAGGCTAGTATACGGAGTTGCCCTTTGCGGATGGTCTGCTTTTACTGGAATTGTTGCTTTCACTTTTAATTTTACCAGTATGATATTCTGTCGACTTGGACTTGGATTTTTCGAAGCTCCGGCTTTTCCTGCAAATGGTCGTATTGTGACTACATGGTTCCCTTCTAAAGAAAGAGGTTCAGCCATCGGTGCCTATACTGCCTCTGAATATGTAGGTCTTGCCCTTTGTACCCCCATCCTCACCTGGCTTTTAGTAACTTTTGGTTGGAGAGTCATATTCATTGTTACAGGTATACTCGGACTTTTATTTGCTTTTATTTGGTTCACCCATTATAATGATCCTGCTCACTCAAAAGGCATTAACAAAGAAGAACTTGAGCTTATCAAAGAAGGTGGAGGTCTTTCTGATACAGTATCGGAACAAAAGAAAATTACTAAAAAAGAAATAAAGTATTTATTCACCAGCCGCCAATTATGGGGAATGTACATAGGAGGCTTTGCTATAACTGCCATATTGTTCTTTTTTATGACCTGGTTTCCTTCCTATCTTGTAAATGAAAAAAATATGGCTATATTAAAAGTTGGAATCTATGGAGCTCTGCCTTACCTTGCAGCAATTGCCGGAGTTCTCGTAGCCGGTAAATGGTCAGACTGGATGATATCAAGAGAATTAGGACTTGGACTTTCACGTAAACTTCCTGTTATTGTGGGGCTATTACTATCTTCTGTAATCATGGTAGCTAATTATACCACAAATGTTAACGTTGTTATTACATTCATGTCCATATCATTTTTCGGGCAAGGTATGGCATCAGCTATTTCCTGGGCATTGTTATCTGAAATAGCTCCTAAGGATCTTGTGGGTTTATGCGGAGGTACTTATAACTTTGTAGCTAATATGGGTGGTGCCTTATCCCCTGCTATAGTTGGTTATTTAATTTCAAGAACTGGTTCTTATTCATCTGCATTAGTTTTTGTCTCTTGTATGGCCCTTATAGGAGCATTATCCTATATATTTATCATAGGAAAACCTAAACGTATTATAATTCCTAACTAATTTATTCTACTATACTTAAGTTAATGTAAAATGACAACTAATATTTACACACTAAAAATTCCCCAGATATTTATGGAGTTTTTAGTGTGTATTATTTTTGTCCTAAATACTAAACTTTTCTACTATTTTTTGATACTTTATGTAATATATCCATTGAATTTTTTAGAGTATATATGCCTTTACAAATTTTACTATTTGTTTAACCAATTCTTCATAGTATTCTGGGTTGGAATAACAGTGATCTGATCCCTTAATAAATTTTAATTTAGCTCTACCTCCCAATAATTGCTGAATTTTTTTTGCATATAAAGGATGTACAGACTTATCTTCTGTACCATGAACTATAAGTGTATTTCCCTGCATATCTTTTAAATAATCAAAAACCCTATAATTAAATGCATCCTCTATGGCTTTTTCACTAAGTATATTATTTTCAAAATTTATATATCCCTTTTCTAAAAATTCATATAATCTATCCCCTGTAGCTTCTGAAATAAATATGTCATACATATTAAATCCAGCACTCATAAGTATAGAATTTTTGATTATATTAGTATAAGTAGAAGCAATTACTACGGCAATTGTGGCACCCATACTGAACCCTAATATATTTATATTACCTTTATCAATATAATCAAGAGAACTTACAAATTGTAGTACTTTCTTACAATCTTCCACTTCTGAGGATATGGTAACATCCTTAAAATCCCCATCACTTTCTCCACTTCCCATAAAATCAAATCTAATAGAAGCTATATTAAGTTTTTCCAAGGTTCTGGCCATTTTCACAAACATAAAATTATGCCCCAATTTATTTCCCATAAATCCATGACAGAAAATTATGCATGGAATTTTGTCTGATATACCAGGTCTATTTATAATTCCCCTTATACTTCTATTTTGTTCATCTTTTATTTCAAAATTCTCAACCATATAAACCCCTCTTCCATAATGCTATTTTAAACATTATATTTAAATAATATCTATACTTATTTTATATATAAAATGTTTTATTTTACAATACTTTATATACAAAAATTTGATTTTTATTAAGATTTCACGGAAAAATATAATAAAAATATGCCTCCTAATACTGTATATTTAAGAAGACATATTTCTTTTATATTACCCTTAATAATTTTCTATTCTCTTACATAGGAAATCCACATATCTCTTATATTCTTAAAATAATGGTCTTTTGTAATATTATAAAGTACATTCATCTGTTCTATATGCACCGAATGATAAAAATCCGAACTGCTCGGTTTTGATTTCTTTACAACATGATGAAGATCATAAGCTGTAAATTCCCCTATATCATAATAAGGTATAATGAGTTTCAGGCTATTCAGCCCTTTATCCCAGTACTCTCTCGCTATATTGCTGTAATATATATTCCCTGGACAATTTACATTGCTCCAGTCATATAGACCAATTAAAGTAAATATAAATCCATTTAAAGTATAGGTAGAAGTTGAATTTACATACTGCTGGAAAAACACTTTGTCTTTAAGTCTGTCATCCAATGTTTCTAGATTATCCATTACTCCGCCTTTAGAAATAGGCGTAAGCAAATATTTTAAAACTCTCCCTCCAGAGTTTAAATATTTTACATCTTTAGTTAAATTATAGGCCCTGGCAAATAAGCTCAATGCCTGACCTTGTGACATACTAGAAGTCCATCCCACATCTAAAGGTTCATAGTGATGGTATTTAAATTCATACCGAAAAGAACCATCCTTTTTTATATTATCTATTAGAAAATCTGCTGCATTTAAAAATTTCCCTTTATCTTCTTTATTATCAATATATCTATCATATAGCCATAGACCATATTGACAGACAGTTACCGTATTATAGTAAAATTCATCATTGTACTTTACCATGGGTATGCCTTTAGAGTCAAATTTAAAATGATCCGATTCAACATAAACCCAATCCTGCTGAACATTGAAATATTTTTTAAAGGTATCATAATCCTTATATAAAAAATAACTGCATTTATTATCCTTATAATATTTTTTCCCATTTTCACATACTTCCATGAAATCAGGTGAAAATGAATACTGTTTTGAAACAGGTGCTTTTTGCTCAGCTAATAATCTACATACCCTTGCTTCATTTATAATATGAACAGGCAAAGATTTATCTTCTATGATTTGATTATATCCTCTTATTGCCATAGAATATTTTTTATTATTGTGAGCTTTCTTACTTCTTTTTAACATATTTACCTTTTCTTTTAAAAATACCTCACCCACCTTCAGAAGCGCCTACTGCCCTAGTTCCTTGAAATATCATAAAAATTAAAATTATAACCATAGATGTAATCTTAATAAAAATATTTTTCCCTATAATCTTCATAGATTATAAATTTCTCCTCTCTCCGCAGTGACTTTACATAATATTTTAATATTATCTTCTACTATGAAAGAATATATTCTAAAAAAATAAAAAAACTCTAACTTAATTGAAAATTAGAGTTTTTTTATTTCACCCATACTATAATATAGCGTTTATCTTTTCTAATGCAAGAATAATATCTCTTCCCTCTTTAACTCCATCTATTATCTTTCTTGCCCTAAAACTATCTCCTATATTAATTATTTCCACATTTTTATCTTGGAAATGCTCTTTTAACTTTTCTAATCCCTGATTTTCAGCTCTCATCCCAAGACATACAAAGCCATAATCAAAATTCATAACTATTTCATTGTCATCTTTTTTTACTTTAAAATGGTCTGATGCTACTTCTGTAAGAGCTGTATTTGTATTTACGTTAACATTGTACTTTTTTATAATCTCTTTCACAGAAATCTTAGTAATTACATCCAAGTCTTTTCCAATCATAGGCAGCATTTCAACCATGGAGGTCTTTGCTTTTCTTTCAGAAAAGAATTCTACAACATCTAACCCCACTGCTCCTCCACCAATAACTACTACCTTTTTACCATCAAAATTTACATTTTCAAATTCATGTATTCTGTTCAACAATCCAAATATAGAATATAATTTTCCTCCTTCTTTATCAATATTCTCTAATAAGCCCTTTATAGGTGGAAGTAAGGGTTTTGAACCTGTGGCATTTACTATAATATCCGGCTTTACAATATCTATTAATTTAACATTACCTTCAGTATCAGTAAATATGGTTAAATTGTTTAACTTCTTAGCTCTTTTAATTAAATACTCAGGAAAATAAGAAACTCTATATTTATCTGGAAACTTTGAAATCTCTTTTGCTAGTCCACCTAAATAAGGTTTTTTTTCAAACAGAAAAGTATTACATCCCAATTCTGCTGCTGTACAAGCTGCTTCTAGGCCGCTAGTTCCCCCTCCGATGACTACTACATTAGTTTGTCTTTTTACTTTTCTATTTTTATATTCATCCTCATATATAGTATCAGGATTAACAGTACATCTAATTGGTCTGTTTAATCCTATTCTATGGCCTGCACATCCAATATTACAGGATATACATTTTCTAAGCATATCTTCTTGTCCATTTTTAACTTTCAATGCCCATTTAGGTTCAGCAATTAATCCTCTTCCCATTCCTATTAAGTCGGCCTTTTCTTGAGTTAATATTTCCTCAGCCACTTCCGGATTTCTTATATTTCCTGTTGTAATAGTTGGTTTATGGAACTTCTCCTTTACAGCTTGAGACATATATGAACGCCATCCATCTTCAAGATCCATCTTATCTATCTGATATTGTAATGAGTCATTTAAAGCTGCAGATACATCAAAAATATCCACTTCATCATCCAAATATTCTAATATTCTTAATGTATCTTGCAGAGTATTCCCCCCTTGTATAAGCTCATCTGCACTAACTCTTAGTATTATAGGAAACATAGCTCCTACTTCTCTTCTTACACTATCAATTATCATTCTCCCAAATCTAGCTCTATTTTCAATATTTCCACCAAATTCATCTCTACGTTTATTATAAATTGGTGATAAAAATTGACTAATTAAATAGGAATGTCCTGCATGTATTTCTACTGCATCAAAACCAGCTATCTGAACTCTTTTTGCTGCCTTGGCATATTCTTCAACTATATCTAATATTTCTTTCCTTTCCAAAGGCCTTGGAATTGAACCTCCGGTTTTAGATGGAATATTGGAAGAAGATACAGGCTGACACCCTATTCTGTCTGGTACAGCAGAAGCTCCTGAGTGATTAATCTGCATTGCTACATTTGCACCATATTTGTGTAACCTTTCAGTTAGGTTATATAAAGCAGGTATAAAGCTGTCATGATCTATTCTAAGCTGTGTTGTTCCATTTGACCCTAATGGAAAATCTACTGCAGCATTTTCCACAATTATCAATCCTGTTTCCCCTTTAGCCCTTTGTTCATAATATTTAATATGCTCTTCCCTTATTTCTCCATTTTGTCCTGCATAATTGGTACCCATAGGGGGCATAACTATTCTATTTTTTAATACCATATTTTTTACTTTTAACGAACTAAAAATATTTTTATATTTTTTCATCTTTATTCCTCCAGTATCAAGTGATTCATATATTTATACAATCAATTGTAAGTGCAATATATATAGATTTTTTCTATATATATTGCATGACCATTGCTAAATATTTCAAAAATTAATATTCAATATTTAATACTTTTTTCATGTGTTCAATAGGCATATCCTTTCCCATCCATAATTTAAAAGCAGCAGCTCCCTGGAATAACATCATACCCAAACCGTTCATAGTTCTACATCCAGCTTTCTTAGCCATTTTCAATAATTCTGTTTCTCTTGGTTCATAAACAGTATCTGTCACAATTAAATCAGGTCTAAAAAAGTTTATATCAGGAATATATGTTTGTCCCTCTAAAGGTTTCATTCCAACTCCAGTTGCATTTGCAAATAAATAGCTATCTGCAATTTCTTTCTTTAGTTTATCCAAATCTGCCAAATCATATAAAGTTGCCTTACATTTAGTTCTTTCATTAATATCTTTTACTGTTTTTTCCCCTCTTTCGAAAAATTTATCTTTCCGATTGAATATTGATATTTCAGCCACACCATCCAAAGCAGCCTGTATTTCAATTGCTGTAGCTGCACCACCTGCTCCTGCAACCGTGATTTTCTTACCTATTATATCAATTCCTGCATCTTCTAATGATTTCATATATCCAATTCCATCTGTAATATGTCCAGTTAGCACATTATTATCGTTTACAATTGTATTAACTGCGCCACAAAGTTCTGCAGCCTCTGATAACTTATCAAGGTACTTATGCACCACAGTTTTATTAGGCATTGATACATTAGAGCCACGTATTTTCATTGCCCTAAATCCCTTTATAGTATCTTCTAAATCCTCATTACCAACCTCAAAAGCAAGATAAGCATAATCCAAACCTAATTTTTGAAATGCCTCATTATGCATCTCAGGTGAACTTGAATGCCTGATTGGATATGCAATTAATCCTATAAGTTCTGTATGTCCTGTAATTTTTTGAGTCATAATAAATCTTCTCCTTTTAATTTAATTTTTATATTTTATTTATGCTTGCCAATTGCTGGCTTAATATTATATAATAGTGTTACAATATATGAACCCTATCCCCTTGTTTTAATTGGTTTGTTTGGTCACTTACTATGCTAAAACATTTGGATGGGTTTTTATACATTTATCTATATGCACTAATAAGCTTAAGCACCTTATATAACTCATTTACTTCTAATTGTCCTGGAGCAGATGCAGCTTTAGCAGAACCAAAAGTCAATGCTGATCCAAAAGTTTCACCTGCCAAACGGGTAATAACACCAAGAGTTCCCATAGACATAGTAATAATTGGAGTATCATTATGTTTACATTTCATTTCGCAAGTAGCACTTAAAAGTTCAAGTACATCTTTTGTACTACAGGGCATTACTGCTATCTTAGCTATATCTGCACCTAACTGCTGCATCCTGCACATTCTTGATATTAACTCATCTTTATGAGGAGTTTTGTGAAAATCATGATTTGACATAATTACCTTTATATTATATTCATGAAGTTCTTCTACAATTTTTTTCACTGCTTCATCTTCTGCTGCAAATAATTCAATATCAATCATATCAGTATTTCCAGTAGCTGCAATTGCTTTATTAAGCTCTATATAATATTCCAGACTGATTTCCCTTTTTCCGCCTTCCTTAGCAGTTCTAAAGGTCACTAATATAGGAATATTATTTAGATTTTTTCTCATTTTTTGTAAAAGCTTCTTTACTTTTTCAACCTCTTCTACATACTTATAATAATCAATTCTCCATTCTACAATATCAAGTTTAGTTGTTTTTACACCAGCTATTTCTTCCATTATTTCCTCTTCATTAGATCCTACAAGTGGAACTGCAATCTTAGGAATTCCTTCACCTAATTTTACGTCTCTTATTTTAACTATACTTCCCATTTTTAATTTCCCTTTCTAGAATTTAAATATTTATTTCAATATGGCCCATTAATTTCAAGTGACTTTTACATCTATATCACTAATATTAAAATAAGCTAAATACCATACTATTTATAATACTTAAAGTATTATAAATAGTATCATACCAATAAACAACTTAGTTACTTTTTTAACATACTATGCTTATATTATAATCTAATACCTTTGATAATTCTAATATATATTTTTATGTTTATTAATAGCTTTTTGCTATCATTTATGTTATCTTTATTACAGGGGAGGCAGATGATCCAATGAATTTAAATCAATTGTATTATTTTAAAGAAATTGCCCATTTACAACATTTTAGACAAGCAGCTGCAAAATTAAATATATCCCAGCCCAGTCTGAGTAAGTCCATAGCAAATTTAGAAGAAGAACTTGAACTTTGTCTATTCGAAAAAAACGGTAGAAATGTTGTACTAACAAAATATGGTTTAATATTTTTAAATCATGTAGAAAAAATATTACATGATTTAGATAATGCTAAAAAAGATATGAAGCAACTAGCCAGTAGTGATCAGGGCCATGTTGATATAGCATATATTTTTCCATTATCCCAGTATTATATTCCAAAAACAGTACGCAGCTTTTTAAACTTGGAAGAAAATAGAAATGTCACCTTTACTTTTAAACAGGGTATTACTGATGAATTGCTGGAGGGTTTAAAAAACGACGAATATGATTTAATATTTGCATCCTATGTAGAAGATGAACCAGATATAATTTTTATTCCCATTTTTGATCAAAAACTATTTGTAATTGTTCCGCTAGATCACCCTTTAGCAGAATTGGACAGTGTTGATTTAAAAGATATTGAACCCTATCCTTTAGTAGGCTATGATAAAGCTTCTGGATTGGGCAAACTTACTTCAAAGTTATTAAAAAATATGGATTTACATCCAAAGATCATATGTGAAGCTTCTGATGAATATGCTCTTTCTGCCTTAGTGGCCGCAAATTTTGGAGTATCCATTATAGCTGAAGCACCTGCTCTTAAATATGCTAAAGTAAAAAAACTACATATTAAAAATATTAAATATTCCAGACAAATTCATTTGGCTTACAAAAAAAATAAATATTTTGCCCCTGCAGTTCACAACTTTATCTCCTATGTAAAGAATAAAAGTTATGGAGAAAATTCTGATTTTTTTACATAGTTTATATATCTAATTTTAAAATTCCGACTCTAGTATATCAGGATTTATGCTATAGTAAGTTTATAAAGTTATTTTTTCAGGTGGAGCTTACCTGGATTTATTCTCTATTTCGAAGAACATAAGAGTGCTTGTAAAATGATGGCCTAAAAATAAAATTATTAATATGGAGAAAATATAGATGAACATTCTTGTTACATTAGATTCAAATTATTTAAAACCACTAAAAGTTATGCTTAAATCTCTATTTTTAAATAATCCAAAAGAAAAATTTTGTATTTATATAATGCATTCAAATATAAAAGAAACCGAATTCTATGATATAGCTCAATTTATAAAAAAAGAAGATCATAAACTTTTCATTATAACTATAGAAGATGAATATTTTAAACATGCCCCTTTAACAAAACACTATACTAAAGAAATATATTATAGGCTGCTGGCATTTAAATTTCTGCCTTCAACTATAAATAAGATATTATATCTTGATCCGGACATTATTGTTATAAATCAAATAAGAAAATTATATGATATTGATATTTCTGAATATCTTTATGCTGCAGCACACCACAGTACATTACCCGTTAAGGAAATTAATAAATTAAGGTTGAAACCCTACGAAATTGAAACATATTACAACTCTGGAGTTCTTTTAATGAATATTAATCTTCAAAAAAATATAATAAAAGAAGACCAAATCTATGAATTCGTGGATAAAAATAAAAACAAACTTATACTACCAGATCAAGATATAATCAACGCACTATATTCTAAACATATAAAAAAAATTGACGAAATACTATTTAATTATGATCCAAGATATTACAAATATAATAGACTTCTAAGCAAGGGAGATATTAATATGGATTATATCATCAATAATACTTCTATAATCCACTTTTGTGGAAAGAAAAAACCCTGGCACAAAAATTATACCGGGGATTTTCACTCCTTATATAAACATTATGAGAAGCTGGCATTATGTGAATCTTAAAATTGATATAAATTAATTTTAACTTTAGCAGTTACATTTTAAAATGCACTTAGTCCAATAGATGTATTTTAATTTTTGGTATTCTTTTCTATTGTTCCATCAGCGCTTATTTATTGTAAATATCTTCATATCAATATAATTTAAAAAGGGAAATTGATAAACAATAAATTTTATATCAATTTCCCTTTTAAATCTGTATATATTTTTTTAATGTACCTTCAACTTACAGGTGGTATAACCTTTGTAATCTGAAACATGTTGTCTAGAATTCTCCAATTCTGTGGAAAAGCCTTGCCCAACTGCCAAAAGCTTACCCCCCTTAATCCATATTCATTTACAAGTTTATATTTTGCTTCCATGCTCCTGGCATCTTCAAACCATACTACATGCTCTCTGCCTTCTTCATCTATATAATTATAATAAGGAGACTCAGCTTTAGTATCATATTTAATTTGTGCCCCATATCTCCTAGCCCTATTTACTGCTTCTTGGTTTCCAATACTTTCTGCAAATTCACCCCCTGGAGTATAAGGAAGTGTCCAATCATATCCATATAAAGGAACCCCCATCATTATCTTTTTAGGTGGAATTACACTTACTGCATAATTTATTACTTTACGTACTTCATTAATTGGTGCAACTGCCATAGGTGGTCCTCCCGACCATCCCCACTCATAAGTCATTATTATAACAAAATCAACTATCTCGCCATGAGCTCTATAATCATGAGCTCCATGCCAGGCGCCAACTGTTACATCATATGTTTTCGGTGCTAATGCGGTCCCTACCACATACCCTAATGGGTGGGCTCTTGATACTAATTTTCTAAGAAAGTTATTGTATTCTTCTCTATCAGAAGGTGGAATCCTTTCAAAATCAACTATAACTCCATAATAGGACTTCTTATCCATGGTATTTATTATATTATTTATTAAAGTGTTTTGAAGATTTTCATTATTTAATATATTCCCTATTAATTCTGTATCAAAATTTGCTCCTGACAAATTGGTCACAGAAAGCAATGGTGCTACTCTGTTATTTCTGGCCAGACTAATAATAGTTTCATCTCTAAGTGGAGTCAATCCCCCTTCTGCTGTAACATGGTGGCTAAAAGGAGTTATATAAGTCAAATATGGAGCTGCATCATTTACAATTCTGGTTTCTCTATCAACATTAGAAGGCTGTATGAAGCCATTAGTTTCAATAACACCATAATTTTTTGACTTATCTGGTATTCTAAGTACCATTCCAGGATAAATGGCTGAAGGGTCTGAAATATTATTTAATTGGGCTATGCTATTTACAGAGACACCAAATCTTTCAGATATAGACCATAGTGAATCTCCTGGTCTTACTCTGTATGCTCTTTCTTTGGTTGGAATTACAAGTGATTCTCCCACTACTAAACTTAACTGAGGCTCAATACCATTGGCATCTATAATGCTATCTGGAGTAACTCCAAATCTTCTAGCTATGGACCATATAGAATCACCAGGACGAACTACGTGTATATTCAAATATAGGCGCTCCTTTTTATTTATTATCATTAATCATTATATTCATTACTTCTATTTCTGTTCTAGCTTAATGATAAATATTTTTACTAAAATACCTATCGCCTCTATCTGGAAATACTACAACTATATTTCCTTTATCTATGGACTGTGCTAATTTTAAGGCTCCTACCAGAGCTGCACCTGAAGAAGAGCCAACTATTAATCCTTCTTTTTCAGCCAGTTTCCTTACCATATGAAAGGCTTCTTCATCATTCACTTTTATGATTTTATCTACTAAACCCATATCCATAGTTTCAGGGATAAAGTTATTACCTATACCCTCAATACCATAGCATCCTTCAGTTCCTCCTCCCATAGTAGAACCTTCTGGATCAACTAAAATTGATTTTATATTTTTATTTTTTTCTTTCAAATACTGTGCAACACCTGTAAAGGTTCCACCACTGCCTGCACCAGCTACAAGATAATCTATATTTCCCTCCATGTCCATGTATATTTCAGGACCTGTAGTTAGATAATGTGCTTTAGGATTATCTTCATTTTCAAACTGTTTTAACGAAATTGAATTCGGTATATCACGAAGAAGCTCTTGAGACTTTTCTATAGCACCTAACATGCCTTCTTCTTTTGGAGTGTTTATTATTTCTGCACCTAAAGCTTTCATCAATATTTGCTTCTCCTGTGAAAATTTTTCCGGAACTACAAATATAACCTTATATCCTCTATTTAATGCTCCAAGTGCAATACCTAATCCTGTATTCCCTGCTGTAGCCTCCACTATAGTGTATCCTTTATTTAAAAGCCCTTTTTTTTCTGCACTGTCTATCATATATAATCCAATTCTATCTTTTACACTTCCTCCAGGATTAAAACTCTCCAATTTAGCAAATATACCAATCTCTCTTTTTACATTAAGATTATTTAATTTTAGTATAGGAGTATTTCCTACCATTTCTTTTATATCATTATAATAAACCATATTGGTACTCCTCCATATTATTTTTTGCTTTTCAGATTATATCATCTTGCAAACTCCAATGCATTTTTTAAATCTTCTATGAGATCTTCTTTATTTTCAAGACCTACAGACAATCTAATTAACCCATCTTCTATTCCAATCTCCTGTCTTATCTCATAAGGTATAGCTGCATGGGTCATAGTAGCTGGATGGCATACCAGGGATTCTACTCCTCCCAGACTTTCTCCTAGAGTTATAAGTTTTAATCCTTTAAAAAATTTATTTATATCTAATTCATCTTTTAATACAAAAGAGATAATTGCTCCATATCCTCTGGCCTGAGATTTTTGAATTTCATGATCAGGATGGTTTAAAAATCCTGGGTAATAAATTTTATCTATTAAATTATTTCCCTTTAAAAATTCAGCTGTATAATTAGCATTTTCATCGTGTCTGTCCATCCTAACAGACAATGTTTTTATTCCCCTTATTAGAAGCCAACTGTCAAATGGATTTAATATACCTCCTGTAGAATTTTGAATAAAATGAATTTTCTCTCCTAATTCTTCATTGTTTACTACAAGGAGACCAGCAATCAAATCACTGTGTCCCCCCAAATATTTAGTAGCACTATGGAGTACTATATCAGCTCCCAATTTTATAGGTTTTTGCAGATATGGAGTCATAAAGGTATTATCTACAATTGTCATCACTTTATTTTCTCTGGCAATTTCACTTATCTTTGCTATATCCGTTATAGTCATAAGAGGATTAGTAGGAGTTTCAATGAATATTGCTTTAACATTTTGATTTCGATTAAGACTCTCTCTAACTTTTTCCAGGTCACTGGTATCTACTAATTCATACTCTAAATTAAAATTTTTAAATATCTTATCTACAACTCTAAAGGTTCCTCCATATACATTACTAGAAAGTATTACCTTATCTCCACTTTTAAAGAGCATAAGCACTGCTGATATAGCCGCAAGTCCTGATGCAAAGGCAAACCCTCTGCATCCTTCTTCTAAATCTGCAATTAATTTTTCCACAGCTTCTCTTGTGGGATTTCCTGTCCTAGAGTATTCATAACCGCTATTTTTACCAAGTGCCTCCTGCTTGTAAGTAGAAGTTTGATATATAGGCACACTAACTGCTCCCGTAATTTTATCTCCATCTATTCCACCATGTATCAACAATGACTCAATTTTCATTAGTTATTCTCCTTCCTTAACCCCGCTTGCTATAAATATTCCTGTTTCCATATATTCACCTTCACTTGAATAGGCCTTACCTTTTAACTCTGTAGTCTCAATGCCTATTTTTTTAAATCCCGCTTCATCCATCCAATGGTTTATTTGTTCATGAGAAAATCCCAGCCATTCATCATGCATTTCAATTTTTGCCCATTCTCCATCATGTTCTTCCACATCTGATATGATAAATGTTCCTTTATTTTTTAAAATTCTATAGGCTTCTTTTACTACTTTTTCAGCATCCACAACATGATGAAGTGCCATATTCATATAAACAGCATCTATAGACTCATCAAATAAAGGAATATCCACTGCTGAACCCTTTATAGGATATATATTTTTTATTCCTCTATCTGAAGATGTATCATGCAATTCCTTTAACATATTTCTAGAATTATCTATAGAAAACACCAGTTTTGCTTCTTGAGATAGAGCTAAAGAAATAAATCCTGTTCCACAGCCTAGATCTGCACATATTTTATCATTTATATTAAACTTAGAAAGTACAATATACTTCAATCTATCCTCAAAATAATCTTCCCTAATTACATTCCACCTATCTGCAATAGAATCAAAATAAGCTACTGAATTCATAATTATTTATCCTCCTAAAATATATAATTAATTTTTAATTCTAAATAAAAAATGTTCTTCAAATTCCGGAATTTTGAAAAACAAAAACCTTCTGCCTCTATACAGAGGCAGAAGGTTACTTCCGCGGTTCCACTCTGTTTATCCCATATAAACTTTATAAAAACTATATAAATACAAGTTTACATGTGAAAACTCTTTATTGGTACAATCATACCTCAACGTTTTAACGTACGTACACGCTGAAATCTACTAAGATTCAACTCAGTGCTCAAAGATGCACTTCAATTACCTCCCACCAAAACTCCCTTACACCCAAGGGGAATTCTCTCTTGTAGTTTTGTGTAATTTACTCTTCTCATCATCGCAATTATTATTAATTTACTATGTATTAAATTTACAGTTTCATAATACTACATAAATTTAATATAATCAAGAAAAATATTTTACCTTTTAAAATATAAATTTATTTAGTCTTATTATATACAAAAACATATAATTTGTTAATAAAAAATTTTGTATAAATATAAAATAATAAATAAACATTATATTAATTATATCTTTCAATTTTAATTATATTCCAGAAAGTATTAATTATAAGAAAATTTAAATACTTTACAGTTTAAAAATCCTAATTTAAAATTAATTATAATGAATACTTTAATATGGAATTTTCAAGAATCCATATTAAAAATGATTACATGACTAAAAAACAATAATTTTTACATAAGACAAAAATTATAATCTATATATGCAGAATTACGGAATAATTTATATTTTCTAATTGATGCTATGAAAATATAGTTATGAACCAGGAGCATAAAATAAGTATATTCCGTCTAATATAGAGGAAGGAGGATAATTTGGACAAGGAGCTGGAAAGGCTAATGAATTGTTATGGAAATGACATACTAAGGACTGCCTACATTTATCTTAAGGATATACATTTGGCAGAGGATGTCTTTCAGGATGTATTTATAAAAGTTTACAATAACTTTGATAAATTCAATGGAAAAAGCAGTGAAAAGACTTGGATACTTACTATAACCATAAACACTTGTAGAGATATGCTTAGAAGTTGTTGGATAAAAAAAGTTCTGAGATTCGATGATACTGAATACGGAATATTTAATTCTACAGATGATTTAAATGATACAGAAGATACTGTAATTAAAAATATAGAATACGAAGATATTTTAAAGAAGGTTATGGATTTACCGAAAAAATACAAGGAAGTTATACTCTTGTATTATTATCAGGAATTGTCCACCTCCGAAATAAGTAAAATTTTAAAGATACCTGAAGGTACTGTAAGAAGCAGACTTTACAGAGCAAGAGGAATATTAAAATATAATATAGGTGGTAGTATTGAATATGAAGGATAACATGAGAAATTTAAGGGAAATAACTAATTTAGTTTTAAAAGACATCCATGTAACTGAAAAGCTAAAAGATGATACTCTAAAAAAGTGCAAATATAAAAAGAAATTAAGATTAAAACCTATATATGCTATAGGTATATCTACTGCAATAATTATATTTGCTCTAATAGATTATCATCATTATACTAATTTCCATAGTAATATAACTAAAAAATATATATATAATAATCCTATTGCAAGGGTGTCTATTAAAGCCTTAGATAAAATTATAGGAAAATCCACAGAACCCGCATTAAAAACTACAGAGGATAAATCAAAAAAATCAATACCGGCTGAAGATAATCCCTCAATTAACAGTGAAATTTCTCAAAATACTAAAAAAGATTTAGATTCAAAATCTAATTCTACTTCAGATTCAAAAGATTCAAAATCTAATATAAATAACAACGATAATACTACAACTTCACTACCTGAATCAAATGATACTACTGATTATCCAGTGGAAAATAAAAATCTAGAATCTGAAGATAAAACCACCGCGGCAAACCCAACAGAAAGTCCGGAGGAAACTAAAACCACATCTCCAGATATGTTAAGCCTTGCTAATGCACAAGACTATTTTGGCGGAAATATTTCTATGCCTTCCTATATACCAGAAAATTTTGCACTGACAAATATACATATTCCAGAAGATACAGAAACAGGAAAAACTATAACTATCGATTATAGCAACCCCGAAAATAAATATTTTAAGTTAATCCAAAGTAAAGAACTTTCTTATAATAGTTTTAATATTTCTGGTGAAAAAGTATCTATTAATGATAAAATCCAAGGATATATATATATATATAATGATCCAACTGTTTCAGATTCTCCTATAGTACAGATATGGTGGACTAAAGACAATATTGAATATACTATATGTGGTAATATATCTAAAGACTCTATATTATCTATAGCTAAATCAATTAACTAATATAAATATAAAATCCCCATTAATGACACCACTTTATTATACAATACGTAAAAAGAGAGATTAAAATCTCTCTTTAAAAATCATAACCTTAACGATTACACTTATCCAAAATACCGCTAAACTTTATTTTGACACCTATATAACTACAGGTGGATGTCCTCACAGATGTATTCATCTTCCTCATATTTAAGAACTAGTAGAGGATACATGTACCCATCTAAATATTGAACTTCCGTTTAAATAATGTAGTTCAAAACAAAAGCTTGCGTATATTTCAGAATGTAATCAGCTATCTACAAATTGCACTTAATTAACTTTTATTTCATAGTCATTATATAACAACCAATTTATTATGTCAACTATGTATTCTTAAAATTTTATTATATAATTAGTAACAAATTTAGTAATTATATAATATACTATTTGTCAGGAACACTTTCCCAATCTTTAAGAAATCTTTCTATACCAATATCAGTCAAAGGGTGCTTACACATCTGCACTAAAACCTTATATGGAACTGTAGCAATATGAGAACCCAAAGCAGCACATTTAACTACATGTATAGGTCCTCTTATACTAGCAGCTATAATTTCAGTAACTATATTCTGAACTTTAAATATAGTTACTATTTCCTCTATTAATTTAATTCCATCCATACCTACATCATCTAATCTTCCAAGAAAAGGGCTTACATATGAAGCTCCAGCTTTTGCAGCCAAAAGCGCCTGTGCTGCAGAAAAAATTAGAGTTACATTTGTCTTTATTTCTTCCTGTGAAAGAACTTTTACTGCTTTTAAGCCCTCTTGTGTCATTGGAATCTTTATTACAATATTTTTATGTATTTTCACAAGTTCCCTGGCCTCTTTTACCATTTCTTTCCATTCTAAACTTATTACTTCTGCACTTATAGGACCATCTACTATATCAGTTATTTCTTTTACTACTTCTTTAAAATTTCTACCTTCCTTAGCAATTAAGGAAGGATTAGTTGTAACTCCACATATTATGCCCATATCATTTGCTTTTCTTATTTCATCCACATTAGCAGTATCTATAAATAGTTTCATTAAAAATTTTCCTCCTCTTGTTTTGTATAATTAGAGTTTATATAAAAAATACAATGTACAGTTTAAACATATACATATTATTTTTCAGTAAAAAGATTATTAATATCCCCTAATATTTTATAATTAGTTAAATCATAATGCAAGGGACTAAGTGCTGCATATCCTCTTTTTACATAATATATATCCGTGTAATTATAGCTTAATTCTTCTGTCTTTTCACCTTTATCATATATTTCCTGCAAATGGTATTTAAACCCCACTCTGCATACCTTTAGACCTTTTATTTTTTCTCTAGGTAGGCAAGGTACATTTAAACTTAAAACTACATTTTCATCTTTGTTTTTATACTTATCCTTATATATAGAGAAAACTTCCAGGGCATATTCTGCCGCTATATTATAATCATAATTACCTCCTTTAGTATCAAGGGATACAGCTATGGAAGGAGTCTCGCATATAGCAGCTTCTATAGCTGCAGATACAGTTCCAGAATATAAGGAATCTATACCTAGATTAAATCCATTATTTATTCCAGATATAACCATATCTATTTGATTATTTCCTAATTTTCGCACTCCTAATCTGGCACAATCTGCAGGAGTGCCAGTAATACTGTAAGCTTTTGAATTTATTCCTTCAAGTTTTACTTCCTGTATAATCAATTCACCTGGTACAGTAGTTATACAGTGGCCGCTGCCACTTCTTTGTACATCCGGTGCCGCAATTATAACTTCATTATCCTTTTCAAAGTGTTTAGCCAGTACCTGTATTCCTTCTGCCATTATTCCATCATCGTTAGTCAGTAACAATCTCATTTTTTATCCTCCAATGCTAATTATAATGTATATTTAAATCAAAAATTACGAACACACTATTCTTGAACTTTATTTTCTATATGCTTCCATATTTCTTCATCACTTTTATCTTCAATTATTCTATATTTATTTCCTTTTATAGAGGTATCAAATTGACATATAGCCGAATATTCACAATAACTACAGCCATTTTTAGTTTTATTTTTATAAGGGGTAACCTCTATATTTCCAGTCAATATTTTTTTACATAAATCCGCTATAGTACTTCTTACGTACTTCCTTAGAATTTCAAACTGCTTTCTTGTGGCCAATGATGATTTAGACTTAGAAAGATTTCCATCTTTCTTTATGGAAACAGATATAATATCTGAACTTTTTTCCATGCTGGTATCCATCTGCCTTATTACATTTACATCATTTAAAAGCAATCCATTCATTTTTAAACTCTTAGTTATTCTATCTTCTATTTCATGGTCAGGTATATTTTCTTTAGTCCTTACTATAGGATCTTCCAACTTAAAATACAATAATCCTGCAGGAATAGATTTCCCTTTAGTCATTTTATCAAACTCTGTAAGTATGGCATCTAAATATATTAAAAGTTGTAATTGAAAACCATAGTATACATCAGAAAGTTTAAATTCCCGGGTACCTGATTTATAATCCACTATTCTAATATAAGTTATTATATCTTCTTTTGCTGTATCCACCCTATCTACTTTTCCTGTAAGACTAACCTTTTCTCCTGAATCTAACTCTATTGAGATAGGAGGAAAATCACCTATTTCCCCAAAGACAAGTTCATAGGCTCTAGGTATAAATCTCCCTTTTTTCATATGTTGTGCTATGAGCCACACAGACCTTGTGAGAGTTTTCTTTAATTTATCTGTAACATGCTTATACTTTTTAGAACTGTTCAGTATAGAATTAGGATTGTCATACAAAACATTGTCTACTAAATCATTTATATTTTCTTCACAACATCTTTCATCTACATTTTCCCAAGTTAAACTTTTTTGTTTTAAACCTATAGAAAATCTTTCAAGTATACCATGCATAAAGCTTCCCAAATCTGGAGCACTTAAACTGTACATTTTCCTGTCTTTAACTTTAAGTCCGTATTGTACAAAATAGCCAAAGGGGCATTGTGCAAATTTCTCTAATCTTGAAACACTCATATTTAGATGTTTTCCATAGAGCCTTCTAATCTTAACTAAATCTGAAATTTTGATTTCATTATTGTAATAAAATGCACCTAATACCGTATCTAGTCTTTTATTCCAGATTTCATGTTCTCTGTACCACCTATAAACATCTATCCAAAGTGAATTTATATTTTCCCTATGACCTAAATTTCTTCTTATATTTGAAATTAACATATTAAAAGTGACTTTGGGACTGTTTACAGCTTCTATTCCCCCTTCATATCCTGATGCATCTAACAAATTACTTTTTTCCTGTAATTTGGGAAATATCTTCTTTATCATAGATATAACAACAGAAGGTCTTTTAGCTTTTCCTTCTTCATCACTCATAGAATAAGTCAATGTTAGATATTTATCCACTATAGTTAATGTAGCATATATTAAAAATTGTTCTTCAAAAGCCCTACTTCTCGTATTAGGTGCTATTTCCAATCCATTTTGTTTAAGTTCATCCCTGTCCTGATCTGTAAAAATCCCTTCCGGCGATATGGTTACAGGAAAGATTCCGTCATTAACTCCAGCTATGTAGAGTGCACTTATATTATAACTTTTTATTCTGGTTATATTACTTACTAAAACCTGATCTAAGGCAGGAGGTATTACCCCTATTTCATATTGTGAAAATCCTATTTCAAGTGCCTCATTGAATATTTCCATTCCAAAAGATTGTTCCCCTAGTACATCTACTATTTGATCTAGTACATCTACTACTATATCCCAAATCTGACTGTATTCATTTGCTTTATCTAATCTATCAGTATTTCTAAACTCTATTATAAGTTCTTCTACTTTTTCTGGTATTTTTAACTCACATAAAAAATTATAAAGTTCCTCACAGATATGTCTTCCTTTCTTCTTTCCCTTTATATCATTAGAAAGCTTTAATATTGGTTCTCTCACCTTATCCCTTATGCAATTTATTTTATTTAGATATTCTTGTTCTTCCTCAGAGTCATCTTCTTTAAAATTTCCGTAATTTATTTTAAAACTCCAGGGTTTTGTATCTAACCATTGCCTTCCTCTTATTCCATTAGCCAGCACATAATTCTCCAAAATATCTATATCATCAAATTCTAAATCCAAAAGTCCTGTTTTTAGATATCTGAATACAGACTCATAAGACCAATTTTTAGCCAATATTTCAACAGCAGAAATTATTAAAATTACAATTTGATTATGGATAATTTCTCTTTTTTTATCTATAAAATAAGGTATGTCGTATTGATTAAATACTGCTTTTATTAAATTTTCATATTCATCTAAATCTCCTGTAACCACTGCCATATCTTTAAATCTAAGATTTTTATCTCTACAGGCTTTTACTATATCTCTTGCAATATAATCTATTTCAGTGTATTTATTTAGAGCTTTAAATATATTTATGTCCTCTGTAGATTTCTCATAATTCTTATAAGGATATGAAAACAAAGAATGTTGAAGGTGTTGAAGTGCAGTACTATTTTTAAATCTATAACAGGGACTGCACCTTAAATTTACTGGTTTTTGGTAGATTATATTATTTTTTTCTGCTATTTGTAAAATATTTCGCTCTGTAATTTTAATAGGTAAAAACAAGTCTATGCTTTCTCTTTCTGAATATTCCCCCAATGCATCCATACACAAGGTTATATTTACTCTATATGCACTACACATAATTTTTTCTATTATACTGTATTCCTGAGGAGTAAAAGTAGAAAATTCATCTATCCATACCTCTGAATTCTTGAAAATAATGGATTTATCCAATTTTTCACATAATATGTGCAGTGTATCCTCTAAATCTATATAATTTTTGCTAAGCCTATTTTGAAATTCCAGAAATAACATTCCTATATCTTCTAATTTATTTTTTAAACTTTTATTTTCTATACTATCTAAATTTTCCTTTAAAAACTCCGGGGATATATTGTACTTCTTAAATTCTCCTATTATATCTGAAACCAGGTTTACAAAACCCTGTTTTTTTGCAGAAGTTTTGTAAACTTTTAATTTATTCTTGTTTTCTTCTATTATTTTATACAAAAGTATATTTTTCCCCGCATCATTTATATATTTTTTAATTCCCCCTCCTACTTCATCAAATACTTTTTCCGCCATCCTTCTAAAACTAAGTACTTGAGCTTTTAAAGTTCCCTTTTCTCCTATTGACTTTATTAAATTTTTTTCTGCCTGAAAAGAAAATTGTTCTGGAACTAAAAGTATCAGATTTCTGTCATTAACTTCTTGTATTCTTCTTTTAATATCTTCAAGACAATAATGACTTTTACCGCTTCCTGCTCTTCCATATATAAACCTTATACTCATAATACAATCACACCTATATTACTAAAAATTAATCCTACTTTTAATATTATTTACTATTTTTAATCTGTTATATATAATTTTAAAGTATATAAAAATAAATAACAAGTAGAAGATATTTTAGTATTCTTTAGTTATGGTAGTAATTTTGGTTAAAATGTCCTCTGTAAGTTTATTGAGCTTTTTATAATCACTGCACTCTGTATATATCTTACATAAAGGTTCATCTGCATCCGGCAGTACCAAGGCCCATCCATCTTCAAAATTAAGTTTTACCCCTTCAATTAAATCTATAGATTTTGAAATATTTTCTTCTATTAGGTTTCTCATAAGTTTCCCTTTCATATTCCATGGACACTTTATTTCTTTTTTGAAAGTATAGTATTGAGGAATAGTAGAAGTTATCTGTGAAAGGGTTCTATTACAGTTTGCCATAAAATTAATAACCATGGCACATACACTCACTGCATCCAGTGTCATAAGATATGCACTTACCATATCCCTCTCACTTAAATAAGGAGAATTTTTTAAATAAGTTTCTAGTATAAATTTGTGGGCAGTTTTGGTTCTTATAAATTTACACCCGCATATTTTAGCCAGTTTTTCCATGGTAGAAGAGGCTGTAACCGGAACTACTAAAGTTCTTATGTCATGGGTTTTAAGCATAACCAATGCATTTAGGGCATCATATAGATTGTCCTTTATTATACTTCCTTTCTCATCTATAATAACTGGTCTTTTACATTCTTCATCTATTTCAATTCCCAAACTTGCACTATCTTCTACAACTTTTTGAGCTAGTCCTTCCGTATCTCCAAATTTGTCATAAAGTTTTACCTCAACTTTAAGCTCCTTTAAAATTTCACTAATTACTTCAAATATCATAGGATCTTCTATACTTAAAACTGCTCTGTACTTTTGAATTTTTATATTTTCAAGAGAAAGTCCATTTATAAGCTGTCTTTCATAATATTCCAAACAATTGTATATATGCTCCATATGTTTAAATTTATCTGATCTAACTCTTCTAAAGTCCTCTCTTATAAAACTACTTTCTATCTTTCTTTCCATTGCTCTATCTATATTAAGTCCATTTTTATCCATAAATATTATAGTAACCTTTTCCGGGGCATTTCTACTTACACATACATAAATTCCTGCCTGAGCTCCAAAAAAAAGAATTGACTGTCTTATAAAGGCCATTGGCATTTTTTTTAAGTCCATAACCTCCATCCCCATGGACAAAAGCCCTGTAGCCAGAGAATATTTAAACATCTGTGCCGCCCCATTATCGCTGCAGGCTATGGCAACTCTGGAATCTGCCTTTAGAATAGAACCATAGGCAGAGCCAAGCTTTGAAACAAATTCTGGAGTTATATCTACATTTATCTCTCCGCCAATACCATTTTTCCCGAAAATAGACTTTAAAGCTTTTTCTTTCCATATGATATTGGAATTTACCAAAGTACCGCTTTCTATTATTTTATTTGGCCATATCTTAACTCCAGGCTTTATTATAGCCTTGTCTTTTATAATAGTATCATTTCCAAGGGCAGCTTCTTCAAATACAGAACATTGAGATTCAATTTGAACTTTTTTACAAAGCACAGCACCTCTTATTTGTGCCTTGTCTCCTATATAACAGTTATTAAAAAGTATACTTCTTTTTATGGTAGCTTCATGAGAAATAATGTTATTTTCCCCCAACACAGTATAAGGACCAATCTGGGCATTTTTATATATTTTACTGCCTCTTCCTATATATACGGGTTTTAAAATATTAGCCTGGGGACTTATTTCACATTCTTCTCCCATCCATATATCTTCACCATATTTTTCTGCATTTATGTTTATATTTGCAAGTCCCTTCAATATATCAAAATGGCATTTCATATACTGGTCGATATTCCCTATATCACACCAGTAACCTTCTGCCACATACCCAAAAACAGGTACCTTCTCTTTTAAAAGAAGCGGAAAAAGGTTACCACTGAAATCAAATTTTTTATTTTTTTCATAATATTTAAATATTTCTGGTTCTAAAATATATATTCCCGTATTTATTTTGTCACTAAATACTTCACCCCATCCTGGTTTCTCTAAAAAACCGGTTACTTTTCCTTTGTCATCTGTAACCACCACCCCAAATTCTAAGGGCACTGATTCTTCCTTCAGTACTAAAGTAGCCACAGCACCTTTTCTCTTGTGAAAAGCAATGGCCCTGGATAAGTCTATGTCCGTAAGGGCATCTCCGCTTATGACAATAAAAGTATCATTTAAAAATGCCTCTGCATTTTTAACACTTCCAGCAGTGCCTAAAGGTGTTTCTTCTATGAAATAACTTATATTAACCCCAAAATCTCTGCCATCCCCAAAATAATTTATTATTTCATCCGGTAAATATTGCAAGGTAGCCCCAATATCTTCTATGCCCACATTTTTAAGTAATTCTAATGCATATTCCATTATAGGTTTACCCATAATGGGCATCATAGGTTTAGGTATGTTACAGGTTAAGGGCCTTAACCTAGTTCCTTCTCCTCCTGCCATTATTATAGCTTTCACAAATATCACGCCCTTTATCTATTTTTAATATTAAATCCTATTTTCCTCTTTAGTTTCAGTTTTAAATATCATCTTCTTTACAATCATTTGATATTCTATTATATATTAGTATATTCTATATTATTACAATTACTTGTCTATTCCACATAAAATAGCATAAAAAATAGAGTGCCACAGGCTAATCTTGTTATCCCTGTCACACTCCATTTTCACTTTAAACATTATTTAGCTTTATTTACCTGCAAGCATATCAGCTATTGCTGCCATATTTCCAAGAGAAGATATGGCTTCATTTGGAAGTATAAGCTTATTTGCTGGATTTTTAGCCATTTCTTTCAATGCATCTACTTGTTTTAAAGCTATTACCTTTTCATCTGTACCAGACTCTATTATGGATCTATTTACTAAATTAATAGCTTCTGCTTCTGCTTCTGCAACAGATTTTATTGCCATTGCTTTACCTTCTGCCTCTAACATTTGAGATTGCCTAAGTCCTTCTGCTCTTCTAATATTTGCTTCTTTTTCAGCCTCAGCTTGAAGTATTTTAGCTTGTTTTTCTCCTTCTGCTCTGGCTATGTCACTTTGTTTTTGTCCTTCTGCCTGAAGTATTACAGCCCTTTTATCTCTTTCAGCTCTCATCTGTTTTTCCATGGCCTGTTGTATTTCAGCAGGAGGCATAATATTTTTGATCTCTACAGATAATATTTTTATTCCATAAGCATCTGTTATATCATCTACCACCCTTAAAAGTTCTCCGTTTATTTGATCTCTTCCTGAAAGCACCTCATCTAAAGTCATATTTCCTACAATATTTCTCATATTAGTAATAGTTGAAAAAACTATACCTGCCCTATAATCTTCTATATTGTATATAGCATCCTTTGGATTTAATACTCTGTAAAAAATAACATTATCTATAGATATTTTTACATTGTCCTTAGTTATAACACTTTGGGGTTCAATATCAAGTATCTGCTGTTTAGTTGAAACTTTTCTTCTCACAAAATCAACAAAAGGAATTATGAAATGCCATCCTGGTTCAAGTGTCCTGTGAAATTGCCCTAGTCTCTCTATAATTGTAACATACCCAGTATTTACAATCTTAATAGAAGATATCACCGCTGCCAGAATAATTATGAAAATAATTAAAATTACAATTGTACCCATAATACTTATCCTCCTTAAACTATAATTAATTTATCATTGCCTTAACATACACAACCTATATTTTCTTTATGATTAATCTATTTCCCTCCAATGCAGTCACTTTCACCGTGTCACCCTTCTTTAAAGTATCTCCCTGATTTTTTATATTCCAGTAAACTCCATCAATCCTTAAAGCTTTATTTTTAACCATCTCTTCATCTACAATAACTTCTTTTCCCACATAGGTTTCTTCTCTGAGAGGAGTGGGTTTTACATACTTTTTAATATTTTTCTTTACTATTGGATAACAAATAGCTATAAGCACTACACTAATTACTAAAAATACCATAAATTGAGTTATAAAAGGGTAATTCAATATTTCAGCTATAATTGCTCCAATGGCTCCCACAGTGAACCACACAAATAAAAAACTGCTTGTTATTATATCTACTGATAGAGCCGCTATTCCAATTATAGCCCATAAAATAATACTATTATACATATATCCTCCTTTCATTACTAAAATTGTTTTTATTTAAGCCATAAATTAAAACTAGCATCTGAAGGCATTCTCCAGTCACCTCTTGGAGATAAACTTACAGTACCCACCTTAGGACCATCTGGAATTGCAGAACGCTTAAACTGCTGGGTAAAGAATCTCCTTATAAACATATTGAGCCATTTCTCAATAGTGCTAATATCATAGTCATCTTTAAATGCATGTTTTGCTAAAAATAATATCTTTTTGTGGGAATAATTATGTCTTACAAAATAATATAAAAAGAAATCATGAAGTTCATAAGGTCCTACTATATCTTCAGTTTTTTGAGATATTTCACCGTCTTTTCCTTTAGGAAGTAATTCTGGACTTACAGGAGTATTTAATACATCTATTAAAATATCACCTATATTTTTTGAAACCTCCCTATCTGCAACATACCTAACTAAATATCTCACAAGAGTTTTAGGAACAGAACAATTTACTCCATACATGGACATATGATCTCCATTATAAGTACACCATCCAAGGGCAAGTTCCGACAGATCCCCTGTACCAATTGCAAGGCCCCCTTCTTTATTGGCTATATCCATTATAATTTGAGTTCTTTCCCTTGCCTGAACATTTTCATAGGTTACATCATGTATATCTCTGTTATGAGATATATCCTTAAAATGTTGAAGACAAGCATCCACTATATTTATTTCTCTAAATTCTGTACCTAAATTTTTACATAAACTTACTGCATTATTATAAGTCCTGTCTGTAGTTCCAAATCCAGGCATAGTTATGGTTATTATATTTTTCCTTGAAATTTTAAGAACGTCAAAAGTTTTTACTGTAACTAGAAGTGCTAATGTAGAATCAAGCCCTCCGGATATACCTATAACTGCCTTTTTTAAATTAGTATGACTCACTCTTTTTGCAAGAGCTGAAGTCTGTATATTAAATATTTCCCTGCATCTTGCTTCTCTCTCATATTCATTTGAGGGTACAAAAGGATGTTTGTCAATATTTCTATCAAATTCTCCACAATCTAAATTTTCGAATTGAAATTCTATATTTACAGGCCTCTGTGAACATTTCTTTACATTATCTCTAAAGCTCACATTTTTCAACCTTTGATTATTCAATCTGCCCAAATCTACAATTGAAGTAATAACTTCATTGTCCCTGTTAAATCTTTCATTGGCTTTTAATAATGTACCGTTTTCACAAATACACAGGTCTCCACTAAATACCAGATCTGTAGAAGACTCAAATACTCCAGATGAAACATACATATAGGAACACATACATCTTGCACTTTGAGAAGATACCAGATTTCTTCTATAAAAAGACTTGCTTACAATTTCATTGGATGCAGAAAGATTTCCTATGATATTAGCACCCATAAGAGTTAAATAGCTGCTTGGTGGTATTACAGCCCATAAGTCTTCACATATTTCAAAAGCAAATTTAAATTTCCCACAGGTAAATATTAAATTCACTCCAAAAGGTATACCCTTTTGAAAATATAAATCCACCCTTTCATCTATAATATGCAGCCCCTCTGTAAACCATCTTTTTTCATAGAACTCTTCATAATTTGGAATATAACTTTTAGGCACAATGCCTAAAAGTTCACCATTGAATATTACATATGCACAATTGTATAGACAATAATTAAATACAAGGGGTGCTCCTACTGCTATAAGTATATCTTTATCCTTTGAATAATCACAAAGATTTTTTAAAGCTTCTGTGGATTTTTCCAGGAGTAATTGCTGTTCAAAAAGATCTGCACAGGTATAGGATGTCATAGAAAGCTCCGGAAATACCACAAGCTTTGATTTTTCGGTCAAAGCCTTATCTATACATATTTTTATATTATTTAAATTAAATTCTATATCTGCTACATTTGTTAAAGGGCATGCTGCTGCTATCCTTATAAAATCCATTGATGACATATTTCTTCCTCCTTGGTAATAGTCTAATCTTATTATATACTTATATGCATTATAAGTATAGACACAAAATATTTGTTCTTAAGATATATGAATTCTCACGCTTTATATATATTTAAAAATATATTATAATTTTTGCTGACAATAATAATAACAATAGTATATAATAGGCTGTGAATAAAATTCACAAAATATAAAGGAAGTGAAATACAGTTGGTTCTTATAGGAAAATTCAACACTCTAAAAATAGTGAGAAAAGCATCCTTTGGTTATTATTTAGACGGAAAAACAGGTAATACTAGAGACGATATACTTCTTCCAAAAAGTAACGATGAAGAAGAGCTTCTCTCTGTGGGAGATGAGGTAAATGCTTTTATATACAAAGATTCAAAAGACAGGATAATAGCCACTTTAAAGGCTCCTAAAGCTACCGTAGAAAGCCTTGCTTATTTAAAAGTAGTATCAAATACAAGTTTTGGAAGTTTCATAGACATAGGACTGGAAAGAGATGTTCTTGTACCCCTTTCAGAGCAAAAATACCCACTGCTTCCTGAAAAGTATTATCTTTTTTACATATATTTGGATAAAACCAATAGAATAGCAGCCACTACAGATATAGACAAATATCTCCTTACAATAACTGATACTAAACCAGAACAAATAGAACAAAAATATACCATGGGTTCTGAAGTAACTGGCATAGTCTATGGATTTCAAACTAACGGCAGTGCCATGATAGCTGTAGATAATCTTTATAGAGGCGTAATACTAAAAAACGAATATTATATAGCCCTTTATCCAGGTGATGAACTAAATCTTAGGATAAAGAACATATATGAAGACGGCAAACTGAGTCTTACTCCAAGAAAAACACCCAAATATGAAAGAATATCTTTGGAAGAATCTATTTTAAATTATCTGAAAAATCATAACGGTTTTATGCCTTATAATGACAAGAGCTCTCCTGAAGATATAAAACGTGTTTTTCATGAAAGTAAAAATTACTTTAAAAATGCCTTAGGCGGACTTATGAAAAGAAACTTAATAACACAGGATGAGAAAGGCACAAAACTGAAAAAGCTTTAAAAGATTTTTTAAATTTCTAAGCTTTAAAAATTAAATATTCTTAAAGCTTAGAAATAAATTATTACTTTCTTTCTATTTTATTATAAATTATTTTTGCAATTTCATTTATAATAAGAGGTATAAGTGACAGGAGAATGACAAACATCCAGTCATTTGGTGTAAGAGTAAATACTTTAAATACTGAAGCTAAGAAAGGTACTGTAATAACTATATTCTGAAGTATTATACCTAAAATTATAGCCCCTATTAAATATTTATTGGTGAAAACCCCAATTTCAAATATGGATTTTTTATTATGCCTTATGCTTAAAGTATAAATCAATTGAGATATACTAAGTACCACAAAAGACATAGTCTGTGCATGTGTAACAGAATTTGGATATATCTTAATTCCTATATAAAAGGCAAACAAGGTAATTATACCTATTAAAATACCGTTTCCTACCAGGAAAGCACCATTTCTTCCTGAAAATAATCCCTCTTTTTGATCTCTAGGTTTTTCTTTCATTATATCAGGATCATCTGGATCTACTCCCAATGCCAAAGCTGGCAGACTATCTGTTATAAGATTTACCCAGAGAAGATGAATAGGTCTTAAGACTGCAGGCCACCCTAAGATTATTCCTATAAATAAAGCTATTATCTCTCCTATATTACAGGAAAGAAGAAATGTTATAGATTTTCTTATATTATTGTATATATTTCTTCCTTCCTTTACAGCTTCCACAATAGTTGAAAAGTTATCATCTGTAAGTATCATATCAGAGGCACCCTTTGCCACATCAGTTCCTGTAATACCCATAGCTACTCCTATATCTGCAGCCTTTAAAGATGGTGCGTCATTTACGCCATCTCCAGTCATAGATACTATATTCCCTTTTTCCTTTAAAGACTTAACTATTCTTACCTTGTGCTCTGGAGACACCCTTGCAAAAACTCTTAGATTATCAATTTTGTCTACAACTTCATCTTCTAACATCCTATCAAATTCTGCTCCCAGTATTACCTGTGAACTATCCTCTGCTATACCCAGTTCTTTTGCTATGGCATAGGCAGTGTTTTTATGGTCGCCTGTAATCATAACAGTTCTTATACCAGAGTTTTTACATTCTTCTATGGATTTTTTTACATTTTCTCTAGGTGGATCTATCATTCCCACAAGTCCTACAAAGATCAATTCACTTTCCATGGAATCAATTTTAATATCTGATGAATCCTCTATCTTAACTGCAGTTGCAAGTACTCTAAGAGCATCTTTTGACATCGAATCGGAAGCTTTTATTACTTTAGATTTCAATTCTTCTGTAAAATCTACTACATGACCTCCCAAATATATATAACTGCAGATTTTTATTAGATTATCTACTGCCCCTTTTGTAATCACATGATACTTATCCCCATATTCATTTAAAGTGGTCATGAGCTTCCTATCAGAATCAAAAGGTATTTCATTTACTCTGATATGCTCTTTACTTTCACTATCTTTAAATATATTAAACTTAAAGCCAAGTTCTAAAAGTGCAATTTCTGTTGGATCTCCTGTTTGTGAATCCTCTGAATAAGTAGCATCATTACAAAGTACCATATTTTCTATAAGTCTCTTATGTATAAAATTATTTGCATCTAACTTTAGGATATTATCTAAGGTATCATCCGCATAAAACTTTGTAACTGTCATTTTATTTTGAGTTAGAGTTCCAGTCTTGTCAGAACATATTATATTTACAGACCCCAATGTCTCTATAGCAGGAAGCTTTCTCACTATAGCATTCTTCTTTATCATTCTCTGTACCCCAACTGCAAGTACTATGGTAACCATAGCTGGAAGTCCTTCCGGAATAGCAGCTACAGCAAGACTTATAGCAGTTAAAAACATTTCGAATAAGTCTCTCTTTTGAATCACAGCTACTGCAAACATAAGAATACAAATTATAAGTACTACAAAACCTAGCATTTTTCCCAGCTGTGCCAATTTTTCCTGAAGAGGAGTCAAATTTTTACTATCGTCATGAAGCATCTTGGCTATTTTGCCTATTTCTGTGTCCATACCTACAGCTACAACCACTCCCACTCCCCTGCCATAAGTAACCAATGTAGACATAAAAGCCATATTTCTCTGATCTCCAAGAGCTACATCATCTTCTTTTAAAGTATCCTCTGCATATTTCTCCGAAGGTACAGATTCTCCTGTTAATGCTGATTCTTCTATTTTCAAATTTGCACTCTCTATTAACCTTAAATCACAGGGAACATATTTACCTGCATCTAAAATTACTATATCCCCAAGCACTACATCTTCTGAAGAAATTTCTATAATTCTTCCATCTCTTTTCACCAGTGCCTTAGGTACAGAAAGCTTTTTTAAAGATTCCAGTGCCTTTTCTGCTTTTGACTCCTGAATCAAACCTATAACTGCATTTAGTATAATTACAATACCTATTATAATTGCATCACTTATTTCATTAAGTAATGCAGAAACTACTGCCGCAGCCAAAAGTATATATATAAGAACATCGTTTATCTGTTCAAATAAAAGTATTAAAATTGACTTTTTCTTTTTTTCTGCTAATTTATTTTGTCCATATTTTTCTATTCTAATTTTTGCTTCTTTACTGGTAATACCATTTATGGAATCTGTATCTAATTCCTGTATTACCTCCTGGATACTTTTTTTGAACCACATAAAATCACCTACCCTTTATTGTATTTTTTGAACTTAATATATTCTTATACCTATTTCAAATAATTATTACAGATTAACTTTATTTTTGATATAATTTTTAATATAATTCACTATATTTTTATGAAAATATTATATATAATAATTTATAAGTATATTCTAATAAAAGCACGGAGGTAAATTATGGAAGTTTCTAGAATCGGTAGATCTTCTGCCCCTTCTTCTAAGAATAAAAGCATAAAAATAAAAAAGGATTTTTCTCAGAGCTTTAATTCTCAGATGGAAAAAAAGTCAGAACAAGAACTAAAAAACATGTTTGATAATATTAAGAAAAAGGGGAATAGACTATCCATAACAAAATGTTATGCAGACGTTAGAAGTTACAAAAAGATGATACAAGAATATCTGGAGTCAGTATTAAAGTATATGTATAATGTAAAAAAAGACATAAGCTTTTGGCAAACACAATATTTTATAACCGTAGATACCATAGACAGAAAACTGGAAGAACTTACTGAACTATTAATGAACGAACAGAAGGAAAATTTAAATATAGCCGCTACTATTGATGATATAAGTGGCCTTTTAGTGGATATATATAAATAAAAATTTCCCAAGGTGGCAGTAGTTAATACTCCTATCTTCTTTAAAGTGGGAGATACTCATTTCTTTATAGCAACCTCCACCTAAAACCTCTGAACCACTTGATAATTGTATTTAAATCCCTATGTATTCCACCTGAAGAGGTGGAATACATCATATTACAGATGCCAGTAAAAGTATTTCCTCATTATCCTCATATATTTTATCAAATTGACTTATAGGAAGAGGGTTTTTCCCTTTTCCTACTTCTATAGTGAATCCAGGTCTCCTATGATCTTGTATAAACCAGTCTTTATATCCCGCATAGGATGCTATTCCCGTAGTTTCTTCTAAAGAATAACCACTGGCCTTAGCAAACAACTCTCCTATTCTTCTTGACTCTGAAGGAGTTACTTCACCATACTGCCAGTAAATAACTTCTCCTTGACTATGATATGCTAATACCAGTCTAAAATTATGACCATTTGTGAATCTTACCATAGCCTTTGTCTCAGGTTCCGATACAGGATAAGGTCCTGAGTATCTGGTAGGTCCAGGTCCATATACCCCATAGAAAGCTTCCGCTTCTTTTGAAAGCTCCCACCCTGCATCATAATTATGATTAATATCCACCCCTCTATTATTGGCCTGCCAATCTTTAGAGAAATCTTCACTGCCATTATTCCATCTTTTCAAATCATAGTAAAAAGGATTATTCCTACTTAATCCATTCAAAACAAGTTCTACCCCATCAGGATTTACCATGGGAACTATATATATGCTACTATTTCTCCATATATCCCCTATATTATATCCTCTTATATTTTCTCCCCGGCTGTAAGCTCTAGAAAAATTCTCTATAAATTTCATTAGAAGTGGAGCCGTTATCCATTCCAGTGAATGATGAACTCCATTATATGATATTTCATTTGAGCCTACACCAAGTTTCACATAATAAAGCTGTTTTCCAAGTACACTTTCTCCTATACTGCCAACGGTTATAAAGGGGTACCTAGCTTCTAATCCCATAAGATCCGTTTCCAATATATTGTAGGTGTAATCTATATTTGTATCTACCACATCTATATTATAAGGTACCTTGACTTGTACACCCGGAATCAATTGAAAAGGTTCTATTCCGGGATTTGCTACTATTATGTCATACACGTCAGTTCCATATTTTTTAGCTATGCTGTACAGAGTATCCCCTGTTCTAATGGTATACATATCATATCCTAACATAAAACTTCTTAAAATTCTATAAGTATTAGGTCCTATTATTCCATCTACAATTAAGCCATGATTTCTCTGAAAAATTTCCACTGCTTTTTTAGTATCTGTACCATATATTCCATCTATTACTCCGGGATTATATCCTATTTTTTTTAGAGTTGCCTGTATATGCATAACTTCAGTGCCTCTAGATCCTAATTTGAAAATGGGCATATTTAATCTCCTAAATTATTTATGTTAATATATATCTATACTTTTGTAATAAAATAGGTGACTAAATTATATTTAAAATCCTCTGCATTCAATTTATACTATTATATATTGTTTATAACTTTTAGATTGTCTAATATACTCCTCTGCAGAATGTCTCAGAAATTTTTTTTCCTCTATAGTAAGTTTCCTTATGACTTTTGCTGGAGAACCCATACACAGTACTCCTGAAGGTATTTTTTTATTTTGAGTCACAAGGCTCCCTGCTCCTATAATAGTCTCTTCTCCAATTTCTGCATTATCTAAAATTATGGAACCCATGCCTATTAAAGAATAATTTCCAATCTTTCCTCCATGTACTATGGCATTATGACCTATGGTAACATACTCCCCTATCTCCGTGGGATTTTTATCTACACTTGTATGTATAGTACAATTGTCCTGTACGTTACTTCCTTTCCCCACATATATATGATTTAAATCTCCTCTAAGCACAGCACCAAACCATATACTTACATCTTCACAAAGTTTAACTTTCCCTATAACCTCTGCATTGTCTGCTATAAAACAACTTTCATCCAATTCTGGCATATAGTATTTGAATTTTCTTATCATAAACCCTCACTCCCTTGAAAATTAGTATTTTATTAAAGTAAATCACACCTGCTTAAATTATAGCTAATTTGCTCCTGGTATAAAAGTATCATAAACTTATTATTTTCCCCTATTTGCTCTATTGGGTTTAGCTTTGGGCCTTATCTTTATATCTTTACCCTTGGAAGATTTTCCTCCATTTTTATATATACCCCCATTTTTCAAATCTACAAACCATAAAAACAAGATTAAAAACACTGCAGAAGAAATATACTGCCATATGGTACCATTTAGATTATACTTAAAATAAGCTGAGATCACAGGCGGCAAAAAAAATGCTCCTATAGCCAGTATAAGAATCAGCCATTTGTTAGGATAAAATTTATGTAGTACATGGGATTTTAATAATTTATAAAAAATTATCACAAGTACCGTCATAACCAGTACTTGTAAAGCTATATTTAACCATGAAGGCATTTTATTTCCTCCTTTAATTTATATATTCTTATATTATTATATACTTTAAACGTAAAAAAATAAATAACAGCAGCTTTTTATACATTAAAAAGGCTGTCCCAAATCTTTATTTGAAGACAGCTTTTTGTTTAAAATATATATTTACCTTTTCCTGGCTTTCTACTAAATACAGTAACTTCATCAATATCATCCTGCTGGCAAACAAATCTAGTCATTCTTTCAACTCCAAATCCGGCCCCAGCTGTTTTGGGAATTTCTCCTCTTTTAGCCAGTTCAATATAATCTTTCATAGACTGTTCATCCATACCTGCTTCTCTCATTCTTGTTATAATTCTATCATAGTTATATTCTCTTTCTCCTCCGCTTAATCCTTCTACATAACCCATAGGCCATATTAAATCGTAATTTTTATATGTTCCCTTGTTTTCTAGGTCTTCAGCATCATAAAACTCTCTCTTGTGATTTATCAGCCAGAAAGGTCTAGTTGCTTCCTTTGAAGCAAGAGCTTCAAAGTCTTCTCCATACTTAGCCTTTAACTCTTGAGTAGTATGCCTTTCAAAAGGACCTGATACATCTAAATGAGAAGTTCCTACTCCCAATTTTTTAAATTCTTCTTTACACTCTTCTTTTATATAGCAAAATGCTTGTTCTATTAATCCTTCCATGAATCCAAATACGGTATCCATAGTTGCATCTTTAAACTCAAAGTCCACTTGGGTAAATTCAAATAAATGCCTTACGTCTCCTCTTTCTGGAAGTTCAAGCCTTACATTAGGGGATACAATGTATATCTTCTGTAAGTACGGATTTGATAAAGCCAGTTGTTTATGGAATATCATAGATTTTGTAACATTGAATTTTTGACCTCCATAAGTAAAATCACAATCTTCTACACTATGACAGAGAGGATCTGTTATGGGAGATATCATGTTAGGCAGAAGCCTTACTACTCCATTTTTATACATATAATCATCTACTGACCTTAATATTGCTTGTTGTATTTTAAGTATACTAGGTAATTTTTCCCTTTTGATTTTTTCAATTGTTTCATCTAAAAGTTTTAATTCTCTTTCATTCTCATCTTTTAATACATACGTTTTCATATATAAAAGCTCCCTTCAATATTCGGATAAACTATTTATTTTTTGCTTTTAATTTCTTTAACAATATAATAATACTTTTTTGTATAAATTACAATATTACTAATTAATATTATAATAATTTACTTATTTATCAAATATAGCTAGTTACCATTAAACAATTAGAAATTATTTGCCAATGATAACGTTTAAAATTATTAATTTGATAAAGTTTCTGATATAATGTTATTATAGGATTGTTATACATTTAAACTATAGTAAATTATATTAATGTAAATTTTATTAAAAAATTAAATTGATTTTAATAGATTTTAAAAAGGAGGAAATATAAATTGAGCTTAAAAATTAACGGGTTAGATGATTTAGACCTTCAAATTCTTGACATTCTTTTAAAGGACTCAAGAACTCCTTTTCTAGAAATAGCTAGAAAATGTCATGTAAGCGGCGGAACCATACATGTTAGAATGAAAAAAATGCAGGATATGCACATAATTAAAGGTACCAAACTTATAATTGACAACTCTAAAATAGGATATGATGTATGTGGTTTTATCGGCATATATCTTGACAAGGCTAAATCTTTCAAAGAGACCCTGGAACAATTGGAGAACATAAAAGAAATTGTAGAGATTCATTATACTACTGGAGAATATTCAATATTTATAAAGGTTATTTGTAAAAATATAACTGACCTGCAAAATTTACTTATGAATAAAATACAATCTGTAGAAGGAGTACAGAGAACAGATACCATTATATCTCTTTTCCAGCCTGTAGATAGAAGTTTAAATATAGATATCTTAAATAGCGAACACTAGTTTTTTATCTTCTTTTTATTTTAACTTATAAATTTTAAGAATATGGAAATAATAAATACGGGCACAATATTTTATATAAAATAAAAAGGAGATGTAAATATGAGAACACTAGATATTATTGCACTAGTATTAGTTGTAATAGGTGCTCTAAATTGGGGACTAATTGGATTTTTTAGATTTGATCTTATAGCAGCACTATTTGGAACAATGTCTACTTTCACCAGGGTACTATATGCTCTTGTAGGTCTTGGAGGATTATATGCTCTTTCATTTTTCGGAAAAGAAAGAACTTCCAGAGATACAAGAGATGCAGGTGAAGTTAAGTAGTTGTTAAAGAAATTATTTGCTCTAAAAAAGTGGAAAACTTTTCAATCAAGTTTTCCACTTTTTTAAGGTGCTATTATTTCAAATTTCTTTTTATTCCTCTATTTATCGTATTCTCATAATCTATAAAATCATATACATCCTCTTCAAAAAGAGAACTGAATTTTTTTAGCTCATCTAAAGAAATATCTTCTATGGCTCTATTCTTATCTTCACAATACAGCACAATTTCACCAATCACCTTATGTGCATCCCTAAATGCCATACCTTTATTAACTAAATAATCTGCTGCTTCTGTGGCATTTAAAAATCCCTTTTTAACTGCATTAAAAGTGTTTTTTTCATTGACTTTTAATGTGGAGAGCATACCACTCATAATCTTCAAACAACTTAATACAGTATCTAAGGAGTTAAAAAGCTGTTCTTTATCTTCCTGCATATCTTTATTATAGGCAAGAGGAATGCCTTTCATAGTAGTTAGCAGTGACACGAGTGACCCGTATACTCTCCCAGTTTTGCCTCTTATAAGTTCTGCAGCATCAGGATTCTTCTTTTGAGGCATTATGCTGCTTCCTGTGGAAAATTCATCATCTATTCGTATAAAATCAAATTCTTTACTGCTCCATAATATAAGTTCTTCACTTAAACGACTTAAATGCATCATTATTATAGAAAAATCTGATATCAACTCTATAACATAATCCCTGTCACTTACACCATCTAAAAAATTATCTACAGGTTTTTTAAATCCCAATTCTTGAGCAGTAAAATTTCTATCTATGTTATAAGTAGTTCCTGCTAATGCACAACATCCCAGAGGACTCTCATCCATGATACAAATGGCATTTAATATTCTTTCCCTATCTCTTTTAAACATGTGATAATATGCCATTATATGATGTTTAAAAGTTACTACCTGTGCCCTTTGAAGGTGAGTATATCCCGGCATTATTACATTATTTTTATCGCCAAGATTTTCTATTACATCCTGAAGATACTCTATATTTTCAACTACCTCTAGGGCTTTTCTCTTAGCATATAATCTAAAGTCCAATGCTACTTGGTCGTTTCTACTTCTGGCAGTATGTAATTTTTTTGCTACCTGTCCTATTCTTTCTATTAAATTAATTTCCACAAAGCTATGTATATCCTCATAATCTCCTTCTACCTCAAGTTTACCTTCCTCTATATCTTTTAATATAGATTCTAGTCCACTTAATATAGCTTTACTTTCTTCACTAGATAAGATATTACATTTAGCAAGCATTTTAACATGAACCATACTTCCTTCTATGTCTTCCTTGTAAAGTTGTCTATCAAAACTTAGAGAACTATTAAAATCCTCCATAAGTTTACTTTCAGATTTTTTAAATCTCCCGCCCCAAAGCTTCATAATTTAATTTCCCTTCTCCTTTTCTATCATAGCTTTAATTTTATATGGAAGACTAAATATTTTAATAAATCCTTCAGCATCTTTATGATCATATAATTCACTTGCACCAAAAGATGAAATGTCCTCATCATATAGTGCATATGGAGCATCCACTCCAGCCACCATAACATTTCCCTTATAAAGCTTTAATTTTACACTTCCCGTTACATTCTTTTGAGTAACTTCTACAAAAGCGTCTAGTGCTTCTTTTAAAGGGCTGAACCATAACCCATCATATACAAGTTCTCCATATTTTTGAGATATCATTTGCTTATAATGTGCTGTATTCTTATCTATGGTCAATCTTTCAAGAGCAGCATGGGCAGCATATAATATTGTTCCCCCTGGTGTTTCATAGACCCCTCTTGATTTCATGCCAACCAATCTATTTTCTACCATATCTACTATTCCAATTCCATTTTCTCCACCTAATTTATTAAGAGTTTGCATCATTTCTACAGGAGGCAATTCTTTTCCATCCAATTTTTTAGGAATACCCTGTTCAAAATACAGTTCTACATAAGAAACCTCATCTTTTGCTTTTTCCGGAGGAGTTGTCATAAAGTACATGCTGCTTTTATGTTCATTTTTAGGATCCTCCAAGTCCCCTCCTTCATGGCTTACATGCCATATATTTTTATCATTTGAATATATTTTTTCTTTAGTTACAGGTACTTCTACTCCTTTAGAGTTTGCATAATCTATGGCATCTTCTCTGGATTTTATATCCCATATTCTCCATGGTGCTATTATACCCAATTTAGGATCAAAACTTGCTACTCCTACTTCAAAACGTACCTGATCATTGCCTTTCCCAGTACATCCATGAGCTATATATTTAGCTCCTTCTGCATGGGCTATTTCTACTAATCTTTTTGCCATAAGGGGCCTTGCAAGAGAAGTTCCAAGTAAATATGCATCTTCATACAATATATGAGCTTTTACCGCACTAAATAAATAATCCCTTACAAACTCTTCCTTTACATCTTCAATATATACTTTAACTGCCCCGGTTTTTATTGCCTTATTTCTTACTGCCTCCATGTCATCATCTTGTCCCACATCTATACAAGCAGCAATAACATCCAAATCATAATTTTCCTTAAGCCAAGGAATAATAATTGAGGTATCAAGTCCTCCTGAATATGCCAATACAACTTTATCTTTCATAAATCAGACCTCCAAATTATATCAAAATTTTTTATATACTATACCAATAGCTAGTTAAACTCAATAACTACTCTTTCTTTAATTAATACTATTTTCTCTAAAAACTATAATTTATGAACCTCTTAGTGGTTATTCAAATAACTATTTAATAACCTTATCCAAGAAAGCTTTTGTTCTGGTTTCTTTAGGATTGGAAAATATTTCTTCAGGAGTACCCTGCTCAACTATTTTCCCACCATCCATAAATATAACTCTATCTGCAACTTCTTTTGCAAAGCCCATTTCATGACTCACAACCACCATGGTCATTCCATCCTTTGCCAAGTCCTTCATTACATTCAAAACTTCTCCAACAAGTTCCGGATCAAGTGCTGATGTAGGCTCGTCAAACAACATTATATCTGGATTCATAGCAAGAGCCCTTGCTATAGCAACTCTTTGCTGCTGTCCTCCTGAAAGTTTAGATGGATAATAATCCATTTTATCTCCAAGTCCAACTTTATTTAAAAGTTTTTTGGCTCTTTCAAGTACCACTGCTTTCTTTTCCTTTTTAACTATCAAAGGTGCTTCCATAACATTTTCAATAGCAGTCATATGAGGAAACAGATTAAAGCTTTGAAATACCATGCCCATCTTGGTAGTTATTTTTCTAAGTATTTTTTTATCCTTTGGATTTAATTCTTCCCCTTCTATAATTATGGTTCCACTGTCTAAATCCTCTAGGTGATTCAAGCATCTTAAAAGAGTACTTTTACCTGATCCTGATGCCCCTATCACTACCAGAACTTCTCCTTTTTTTACCTTTATATTCAAATCCTTAAAAACTGTTAAATTATTAAAACTTTTAGTTAAGTTTATTCCTTCTATCATATATTCTAATTTATCTGAATCTTCATAATTATTCAAAATTATATTTTCCATATAATTATACCTCCAATTATATTTTACTATTAACTATAAACAGCTAATTTTTTTTCAAATGCTGAAAATACAGTTGTAAACATAGTTGTCATTATAAGATATAAAACCGCTGCTGTAAAAAATACAGATATGGGATCAAAACTGCTTGCATATATCTGCTGAGCTGATCTCATAAGTTCAACCATTGCTATAGTAGATACCAATGAAGTATCTTTCAATATAGCTATAAATTCATTTCCCACTGGAGGTATTATAACTTTCCAGGTTTGAGGTAATATTATCCTTCTCATGGTCTCTCCATAACTGAAGCCTAAAGCTTTGGCTGCTTCAAACTGCCCTTTGTGTATAGATTGTATTCCACCTCTTATTATCTCTGCCATATAGGCACCACAATTTAATGCAAGACCCAATACAGCCGCCGAAAAAGGTTTAAGTTCTATACCCACAAAAGGTAACCCATAGTAAAAGAAAAATAATTGAAGTAGTAATGGAGTACCTCTAAATACCCAGGTATAAATACTTGATATAATTCTTAGTACCATATTTTTAGATAATTTTAAAAGTGCTAAAAATATTCCAAGAATAGTCCCAAGTATCAAAGTAATAACTGTAAGTTCTATGGTCATTACACTGCCCTTTAATAGGATAGGTAATATGTCCTTAATAAATCCCACGTCCACTGCTTTCATACACTTCCTTTTGCATATATTTATTTATATATGTCTTCCCCAAACCATTTAGCTGAGATTTTAGACATTGTTCCATCTTCTTTTAACTCATTTACTGCCCTTTGTACTGCTTCTTCTAGTTCCTTATCACCTTTTCTAAATCCTATGCCCATTGGTTCACTAGTAAGCTTTTCATTTAATACAGTATACTTTCCTTTTTTATCATCAGCTGATATATAATACTTTCCAACAGGTTCATCTACTATAACTGCATCAATTCTTCCTATTAATAGATCTTGAAGTTCCTCTGTAGTTTTATCATATTTTTTAACTTCTTTTAAACCTGTTAATTCTTTAGCAACCTTTTCACTGGTTGTACCAAGTCCTACTCCTACTATTTTTCCCTCAAGATCTTTTGAAGTCTTAATTGTATCATTTTCAACTTTAGTAATTATAATCTGTGAATTTTCTATATAAGGTTCTGAAAAATCTATTTCTTTCTTCCTATCTTCATCAATACTAAGTCCTGAAATTATTACATCAAATTTACCCGATTTAAGAGCCAAAACTATACCATTAAATTCAGTACCTACAAATTCAGTTTTCACTCCAAGTTTTTCCCCTATGGCATTAGCCATATCCACATCAAATCCTTGAAGAACATTTTTACTATCCCTAAATTCCATTGGTGGAAAAGAATCTTCTAATCCTATTTTTAAAACCCCTGCCTTTTTCACTTTTTCAAGAGAATTTTGTGTCTCATTACCGCTATTATTACCACAGCCTGTGAATAAGGCAACTGTAAAAATGATCATTACTAATGAAACTATTGCCTTTTTAAAATTTCTCATTATTTCTCCCCTTTTCTAAAATAATTAAACTTTAACTCCTTAGGTTAAGTACATAAATAATTATACATATATTATTATAATTATGCAATACCTTCTTCATTTTTTTAAATATATTTTACACTTAAATAAAAACTGCACTTATATTAAACAATATTATTTAATATAAGTGCAACTTTTAATAAGCATTTCTATACCTTTCCATACTTTCCTTAAATAATTCTGCTGTTGAAGGTGGAGTATAAGAAATAGCATTTGCACCTGCCTGTATTGTTTCCCTAATGCTATCTTCGGTCTTTCCGCCCGTAGCTATTATGGGGAACTCTTTATAATTTTCTCTTATCTTTTTCACGAGCTCTGCACTATTCTTACCAGCAGATACATTTAATATGGAAGCTCCTGATTTTATTCTCATCTCAATATCATCCCGCTCAGATACTACTGTAACTACAATAGGAATGTCAATAGAGTCCCTAACTGCCCTTATAACCTCATTAGATGTTGGACTATTCACCACTACTCCCATAGCTCCTGTAAACTCAGCATTTAATGCCAAATTTACAACCCTTTTTCCCATAGTAAGTCCTCCTCCTACGCCACAAAATATTGGCACATCAGAGACTGCAACTAAGGCTTCACTTATAACTATCTGTGGAGTAAAAGGATAAACTGCTAAAATTGCATCTGCATTTATATTTTTTATAACTGCTATATCTGTAGTAAATGCAAGGGATTTTATTCTCTTTCCAAAAATATTTATTCCACTAGCTTCTCTAATTACAAGAGGCAGATTTATCATATGATCTCTAAGTGTCCCTCTTATTTCAGGTACATATTTTACACTTTTTTGATTAGCTCTTTGACTCATTTCTTATCTCTCCAAATCGGCTTTTATATGATTTTACTTTCATAACTATTTTATATTAATCTGAAAAAATATTCTATAAAAAGATTTAATTTAATATAATTTTAACCATATCCTTAGATAAATTTTAAATTAAAAATACCTCTTCTGCTATTTTAACAGCTTCTCTGGCATCTTTGGCATAATAGTCCGCTCCTATCATATCTGCATAATTTTGATTCAATACCGCTCCCCCTACTACGATCTTACAGTTAAGGTTATTTTCTCTTATAGCTTCTATAGTTTTTTTCATACTAGCTACAGTAGTGGTCATAAGTGCACTTAATCCAACTAGTTTTATATTATTATCTCGTATGGTATTTACTATATTATCTATATCTACATCCCTTCCTAGGTCTATAACTTCAAAACCATAATTTTCAAGCAGCACTTTAACTATATTTTTCCCTATATCATGTATATCACCTTTTACTGTAGCTAGTACTATTGTACCCTTTTCTAAACTTTTCTGTCCGCTGCTCAACATATTATCTTTTATTATTTCAAAAGATTTTTTTACAGTTTCCGCCGACTGTATAAGTTGAGGCAAAAATATATCCTGCAATTCATACTGTTTTCCCACTTCATCTAATGCAGGAATTATATAAGAATTTACTATTTCAAGGGCCTTTTTATTCTTTAAAAGCTCTGTTGTCATAGCTTCAGCCTCATCTTCAATTCCATCAATAATCAATTGTTTAAGATCTTTTAAATTATTATCCGCATTTTTAAGCGGACTATTACCTTCTCCTTTTGGCTTTTCATCTTTAGATTTATTTCCATATTTAATTACATATTCTTTTCCTTCTTTATCTATGTTGGTAAGCACTTGAAAAGCAGCTATAACCTCTTTCATAGACTCATCTGCGGGATTCATTATTGGTAAATTCAATCCTGCCTGCAGTGCCATAGCAAGAAAAGTTCTATTTAGTATACTTCTGTTTGGAAGCCCAAAGGATATATTACTTACTCCCAAAACAGTTTTTACTCCAAATTTTTCTGTTACCATTTTTATAGCTTTTATTGTCTCTAATACTTCTTTTTGTTGGGCAGATACAGTTAAAGTTAGACAATCTATTATTATATTCTTTTTATTAATACCATAAATACTTGCAGTTTTAATTATTTTTTCTGCAATTTTTACTCTTCCTTCTGCTGTATGAGGTATTCCCTTTTCATCTATGGTAAGTGCTATAACACATCCTCCATATTTTTTTACTATGGGAAATACTTCTTCCATAGATTTTTTACTTCCATTTACAGAGTTTATCACAGGTTTTCCATTATACATTCTTATTCCAGTTTCTAAAACTTGTGGATCAGGACTATCTATACTAAGAGGCAATTGAACTACTTTCTGTACCGCCCTAATTGCCTTTTTCATAATTTCAACTTCATTAATTTCTGGAAGTCCCACATTTACTCCAAGTATATTTGCTCCTTCTTCCTTTTGCATAATAGCCTCTTTTTGTATATAATTGATACTTCCTTCTTTTAATTCCTTTTTATAAATACTTCTTCCTGTAGGATTAATTCTTTCTCCAATAATCTTTATTTTTTCACCTACTATAACCGTATCTGTGGCAGAACACACTGCTGTATAATGCTTTTCTTCTATATTCAAAGGTGTTAACCCTTCTAAATCCTTTCTACACATTCTTATAAATTCTGGAGTAGTACCACAGCATCCTCCTAAGACTCTGATCCCTTTTTGAGCCATGGTTAATACATTCTCTGCAAAATCTTCAGGGGATATATCATAAATTGTATTTTCCCCATCATACCTTGGAAGTCCTGCGTTAGGCTGCACCATAACCGGTATAGAAGAATATTTCAAAATTTCTTCCACAATCCCTTGAAGCTCTTTAGGCCCTAAAGAACAGTTAACCCCAAGAACATCAACCCCTAAAGCTTCAAGTACAAATACCATAGTTTTAGCATCTGTACCCATAAGAGTTCTTCCATCTTCCTGAAATGTCATTGTACAAAATATAGGGATATTACTATTTTCCTTTGCTGCAAGGACAGCTGCTTTTGCCTCATACAAGTCAGTCATAGTTTCTATTAGAACCACATCCGCACCAGACTTTTCACCTATAACGATTTGATTCTTAAATAATTTATATGCACTTTCAAAGCTTAAATTTCCTGTAGGTTCCATAATCTTTCCAATAGGCCCTATATCAAGAGCCACCAATTTATCTCCTGCTTCTTGTTTTGCAAGTTTTACTCCAGCTGAAATCACATCTTCTATGGTGTAATCAGAAGAATCATATTTTAATTCATTAGCTCCAAAAGTGTTAGTTGTTATGATATCTGCTCCTGCATCTAAGTACTTTCTATGTATCCCACTTATTATTTCAGGATTTGTAATATTAAGTACCTCTGGTAATTCTCCTAATTTAAGTCCTGCTTTTTGAAGCATTGTTCCCATAGCTCCATCAAAAAAAATAAATCTATTATTGAATTTATCTACTAAATTTTTAAAATTCATTATGTCTCCTCTTTTCCCAAGTACTCTATACCTGATTAAACTATAACCTTATATTTATGCAATAAAACATTAATTATTTATCCATATAACTCTAAATTATGTCTTCATTCTTTTTTCATAATAAATATTTTAATATTGCTTGTCAACATTTTTACAATGTTCCACTCCCCAAAAATAAAAAATAATTATTTTTTTTGATTTTTCTATTGACAAGTATTATATATATCTGTTATCATTTTTTCAATCGAATACGGAACTTCTTATCCAGAGAGGCAGAGGGACTGGCCCTATGATGCCCGGCAACCTGAATGATTTTTTATTGTTCAACGGTGCTAATTCCAGCAGGTGTGAAACCTGGAAGATGAGAAGCATGAAGAAAATCTTCTTGTAACTTATCTTACAAGAAGATTTTTATTTTTACTTTTCTTTAGATTGTAAACAAGAAGTTTCGTGCAAGATATTAAAAACTTCAAAAATAATAAATAAAGAATATCTGATGCAAAAATATGAAGGAGGAATATATAATGAGTGAAAAAAAATTATCATTTGAAACATTACAGGTACATGCAGGTCAGGTGCCAGATCCAACTACTGGTGCCAGAGCAGTTCCGATCTATCAGACTACATCCTTTGTTTTTAAAGATGCAGATGAAGCTGCAGACTTTTTCCAATTGAAGAAACCAGGAAACGTATATGCTAGAATAATGAACCCTACTGAAGATGTATTTGAACAGAGAATAGCAGCCCTTGAAGGAGGCTCTGCGGCCCTTGCTACATCATCTGGAATGGCGGCAATTTTATACTCCATACTTAATGTAGCCAATTCTGGAGATGAAATAGTATCAGTCAGCACACTGTACGGCGGAACTTATGAATTATTTAAGGTGACCTTAAAGAAACTTGGAATTAATGTAATATTTGTAGATCCAGATGACCCTGAAAATATTAGAAAAGCTATTACTCCTAAAACTAAAGCAGTTTATGGAGAGACAATAGGCAATCCAAGAATTAATATTTTAGATATAGAGGCTGTAGCAAATATTGCTCATGAGAATAAGATACCTCTTATTTTAGATAATACATTTGGAACACCATACCTCGTAAGACCAATAGAATACGGTGCAGATGTAGTTATTCATTCTGCGACCAAATTTATTGGAGGACATGGAGCTGCAGTTGGTGGAGTTATAGTTGATGGTGGTAAATTTGACTGGGCAGCAAGTGGCAAATTTCCTGATTTCACCACACCTGATGAAAGTTATGGTGGACTTATATATTCTGACTTAGGTGCTGTAGCTTTTGCAACAAAAGCAAGAGTTCAACTTTTGAGAAATACAGGTGCTACAATTAGTCCTCAGAATGCCTTCTATTTTCTATTAGGCCTAGAATCTTTATCCTTAAGAGTTGAAAGACATGTATCAAACACACGAAAAATAGTAGAATTTTTAAATAATCATCCAAAAGTTTCTTGGATAAATTATCCTGAGCTAGAAAGTAGTCCATATAGAGAATTATCAAAAAAATATTTTCCAAAAGGAGCAGGTTCTATATTTACCTTTGGAATAAAAGGTGGTCTTGAAGCAGGAAAGAAATTTATAAATAGCCTTAATTTATTTTCACTACTTGCAAATGTAGCAGATGCTAAATCCCTTGTAATTCATCCATCAAGCACTACCCACTCAGAACTTAATGAAGAGCAGCAAAGATCAGCAGGAGTTACTCCGGATCTTGTAAGACTTTCCATTGGAGTTGAAGGTGTTGAAGACCTTATAGATGATTTGGAACAAGCTCTTGCCCAAGTTTAATAACATGCACTGTGATTAATTATTTAAAACTCCTCCTACAAATTAAATAATTAATATCCACTTATTTAAAAAACTATATTTTAAATAAGCACCACAATTATTACTAATTCTTGTAACAAAAATAGTAATTATATATTACATCACCTCCTAAATTTATTTAAATAGTCCCTGGATGCTTTCGGAAAAATCCAGGGACTCTATATTAACTATTTTTTGAACTTCTACATTTCCTGGAATAAAAACGACTTGATGTTTCATCAAATTTATTTCAAGCTGTTAAAATTTTAGTTATTGATTCTCTTTACTAAATTCAATAATCCTCCGTACCTTATCATATTTCTCTGCCTATCTGTGGCATCAAATATCATCCTATATTCTTCATCTTTAGTTTTGTTAGACACTATAACAATATTATTATCAATTTGTGTCAATGCATCCTTAATTTCTAATTCATCCATAACATTTATTTTGTCATAGTCCTCTAAATTTTCAAATACCAAAGTAATTATCCCATTATTTATAAGATTGGCTTTGTGGATTCTTGCAAAAGATTTAGCAAATACTGCTTTCACCCCCAAATAAAGTGGTGCTAAAGCTGCATGTTCCCTACTTGAACCCTGACCATAATTACTCCCTCCTACTATAAATCCTCCTTGATTTTCCTTTGCTTTTCTAGGAAAATCCTCATCACAGGGAGTTAGACAATATTCAGCCAAGTAAGGTATATTAGACCTATAAGGTAAAAGCTTAGCATTAGAAGGCATTATATGATCTGTAGTTATATTATCTCCTACTTTTGTGAGAATCTTTCCTTCTACAACTTCTCCCAAAGCTTTTGCCTTAGGAAAAGGTTTTATGTTAGGTCCCCTTACTACTTCAACTTCTCTTCCATCTTCTGAAGGATCAACTATCATATTATCTTCTACTAAGAATTTAGAAGGCATTTCTATATCAAAGTACTCTCCTAAAGTTCTTGGATCTGTAATATGCCCTGTTAACGCGGAAGCTGCTGCAATTTCTGGACTAACCAAATATATTTTAGCAGATTTGGTTCCAGATCTTCCTTCAAAGTTTCTATTAAAAGTTCTAAGGGAGACAGCATCAGTAGATGGTGATTGTCCCATGCCTATACAAGGCCCACAGGCACTTTCAAGTATTCTGGCTCCAGCTGCTACCATAGAAGCCAAAGCACCATTCTCCGCTAACATAGTTAAAACCTGTTTAGATCCTGGAGATATTACTAAGGATACATTTTCACTTACAGTATTTCCCTTTAATATGTTTGCAACTTTCATCATGTCCACATAAGAAGAATTAGTACAACTTCCTATGCACACCTGATTCACTTTTATATTTTTCAATTCAGAAACAGGTACTACATCGTCAGGACTATGCGGACACGCTACCATAGGCTCAAGCAGAGATAAATTTATCTCCATTTCTTCATCATATACCGCATCTTCATCCGGCTGTATTAAATAAAAGTCTTCTTCTCTTCCCTGTGCTTTTAAAAATTTCTGTACTACATCATCACTAGGGAATATAGAAGTCGTAGCACCCAGTTCTGCACCCATGTTGGTTATGGTAGCCCTCTCTGGTACAGACAGAGTTTTAACTCCCTCTCCAGTATATTCAAAAATCTTTCCCACTCCACCTTTAACTGTGAGCCTTTTTAACATCTCCAAAATTATATCCTTGGCCGTAACCCAAGGACTCAATTTTCCAGTTAAGTTTACCTTTACAATAGAGGGCATATTTACATAATATTCTCCCCCTCCCATAGCTACAGCTACATCCAATCCACCTGCACCAATGGCCAGCATTCCTATGCCTCCACCAGTAGGAGTATGGCTGTCTGAACCTAAAAGAGTATCTCCTGGAACTCCAAATCTCTCTAAATTAACTTGGTGGCATATTCCATTTCCTGGTCTTGAAAAATATATACCATGTTTTTTCGCTACAGTTTGAATATAAAGGTGATCATCTGCATTTTCCGGTCCAGACTGTAGTATATTATGATCAATATAGGCTACAGAGCGTTTTGTTTTAACTCTATCTATTCCTAACGCCTCAAATTGAAGATAAGCCATAGTCCCTGTAGAATCCTGTGTAAGGGTTTGATCTATCTTTATGGCTATTTCTTTTCCAGGTATCATTTCACCTTTAACTAAATGATTTTTTATGATTTTCTGTGATGCATTTAATCCCATTCCTATCCTCCATTTTTATAAATTACGAGCTATAAATTAGCTAGCTCTTTCTTCTGTTTTTTCAATAACTTCTGGCATTACTTTGCTCACTAATAATTCTAACTCATTATTGCCTATTACGCTAGTCCTTCCTGCTCTATATTGTTCATCTACCCACATTTTTATTTGATCAATTCTAGAATCATTTTTATTGACTTTATCCTCATCCTTCAATCTATAATAAGTATTAACCCAAGCTGCTATTCCTGCACGGCCAGAATACTGACTTACTGCAACTACTACTGGCCTTCCTAAAATTTTATCCGTATCAAATATATTATAGATCTCTTCATCCTTCAATATACCATCTGCATGTATTCCTGCTCTTGTTACATTAAAATCAGTACCTACAAAAGGAGTCCTTACAGGTACAGAATACTTGATCTCCTTTTCAAAATATTGTGCTAATTCTGTTATAACATGAAGTTTCATGTTCTTAGTATTCCCTTTTATTTGAGCATATTCAAATATCATAGCCTCTAAAGGACAATTTCCTGTTCTCTCTCCTATTCCTAAGAAAGAGGTATTTATAGAAGATGCCCCATATAACCACGCAGTTGAAGAATTAGTTACTACTCCATAAAAATCATTATGTCCATGCCATTCTATGGATTCTGAAGGAACTTCACAAATATTTCTAAGTCCATGTATAATTCCCTGTACACTCCTTGGAATTTCCACACCATTGTAAGGTACTCCTAATCCTAAAGTATCACAGGCCCTTATTTTTATGGGTATATTTGCTTCTTTTGACATTTTCATAAGTTCATTTACAAAAGGCACCACAAATCCATAAAAATCCGCCCTTGTTATATCTTCCAGATGACATCTAGGGCGAATTCCATTATTTAGCGCCTCCCTTGCTAAATCTAAATACATATCCATAGTTTCTTTTCTTGTCATCTTAAGCTTTTTAAATATATGATAATCTGAACAAGACATAAGCATTCCTGTTTCTTTAATTCCCATATCCTTTACTAATTTTAAATCTTCCTTATCTGCCCTTATCCAAGAAGTAACTTCTGGAAATTCATATCCTCTTTCCATACATACCTCTGCAGCTTTTCTATCTTTTTTTGTATATAGAAAAAATTCCGTCTGTTTTATTATTCCTGAATTATTATCTAATTCATGAAGATAATCAAAAATCCTAACTATCTCCCTAGAAGTATAAGGAGGCATAGACTGCTGTCCATCCCTAAATGTAGTATCTGTAATATATATATTATCTGGAAGATCCATAGGTAACTGTATATTATTAAAAACTATTTTTGGCACTTCTTCATATGGAAATATGTCTTTATAAAAATTAGGATCATTTACATTGTTCAATTTATAATCATAGGAACATTTTTTCATATAAATCATCTCCTTATTTTAAATATTGGATCTATAACTTAAAATGAATTTTTGAATTATTTTGGTAAAGCTAATTCATATATATCTTTACCTTTATATGTAAAAACATTATATTTATACTTAAAATTCAAATAGTTATTAGATATATAGCACTCTAATAACTACAAATAAGAATAATTATACTTATATTGTAGCACTTTTATTATATTTTAGCAAATAAATTTTATCCCATTATCATACATTTGAATAAAACGTATTCATCTCCTTTAATTATATATGAAAAAGGATTTTTTCCACTACATATTGGCTCTATAAAATTACAATTTTATTTTTAAAACTGTAATTTTATATTTAGCAAATATACATGAATATAATTATTCCTATGATATAATAAATAAGGCAATATATATTAAATAAAAATATAATATTACAGAAAGGGAGTTTTTACTTATGTTAAAAACCATTTTATTTTACTTTATTTTTTTCTTGTATATGATATATTCATTGGGTAAGAAATCAAAGTTAAATAAAATTAGAAAAACCAAAAATGAAGAAGAAGCCCAAAATTACATAAATATATCTTTAAAAAAATGGGCTGATTTTATATTAAAACTTATAGGTGCCAAAATAGAATTAAAGGGAGTGGAAAATATACCTAAGTCCCCCTGTCTTTTCGTTTCCAATCATCAAGGTTTTTTAGATATACCCATAATAGTTCATTCTGTAGATAGAACAGTAGGCTTTATAGCCAAAAAGGAAATAATAAAATTTAAATTGATAGCTTACTGGATGAAACAAATAAAATGTGTTTTTATAGATAGAGAAAGTATACGAGAATCTATGAAATCCATAAATAAAGCAATTCAAATATTAAAGAGTGGACACAGCATGGTAATATTTCCAGAAGGCACCAGAAGTAAAGGTCCTAGAATAGGTGAATTTAAGAAAGGAAGTTTGAAATTAGCTTTAAAAGCAAAGGTCCCTATAGTTCCTATAGCCATAGATGGCAGCTACAAATTAAGAGAAGGCAATAAATATAGTATAGTAAAATCGGCAGAGGTGAAAGTAACCATATGTAAACCTATATATACTGATAGACTTTCTAAAGAAGAGTTATCAGATATATCAAATATTATAAGACAAGAGATACTTAAACAGATATACATTGAAGAATAACGTAAGATAATTATTACAACAGGGTGGTTGAATTTTATGAATTATATAAAAAAATATTTTAATATAATAGCTCTATTAATATCAATAACCTTTTTGATATCCGGCTGCATGAATTTAGAAAGCAGCCAAACAAGCAATTCCTTCAATAAATCTTTAGAATTTACAGTATATTATATAGATATTGGTCAGGGAGATAGTGAACTTATTCAAGTAAATAATAAAAATCTACTAATAGATGCAGGACCAACTAAAAGTACTGATAAGCTTTTATCCTATTTAAATAGTATAGATATTAAAAAATTGAATTATGTAATTGCCACCCATCCTGATGAAGATCACATAGGTGGTATGAGTACTGTAATAAATACATACCCTATAGACAAATTTTATGCTCCCAAAAAAACAGTTAATACCAGGGCCTTTGAGAATATGATAACTGAATTAAAATCTAAAAATATGAAAATAGATGTTCCAAAGCCGGGTATGCAATTGGATTTAGGTGAAGGTACTAAAGCAGAAATATTAGCTCCCAACAGCGATAGATATGAAGATACTAATAACTACTCCATAGTTTTAAAAATATCCTATGGAAATACTAAATTTCTTTTTACAGGAGATGCTGAAAAATTAAGTGAAAGAGAAATTCTAGATAAAAATTATGATATATCTGCAGATGTATTAAAGCTTGGTCACCATGGTAGTTCTACTTCTACCACAGATGAATTCTTGGATAAAGTATCCCCTGAAATAGCAATTATAAGTTGTGGTGCAGATAACAGATATGGGCATCCCCATAAAGAAACCTTAAGAAAACTAAAAAAAAGAAATATACGTATTTATAGAACTGATATTGATGGAAATATAGTGCTTATAAGTGATGGAAAAAACATAGTTAAGAAATGACTACATAATATAATATATTTTCTAAATATAAAACAAAAAATAAAAAAATGGCTCCGTGGAGAGGATTCGAACCTCCAACCCTTCGGTTAACAGCCGAATGCTCCACCGTTGAGCTACCACGGAACAATTTATCCGGCAGCGACCTGCTCTCCCACAGGGCCTCCCCTGCAGTACCATGGGCACTGTGGAACTTAACCTTCCTGTTCGAAATGGTAAGGGGTGTTGCCTCCACGTTATTGCCACCAGATTTATATTATTCTTTTCAGGAGTTTTATCCCCTCAAAATTGCACAGTAAATATTATTTGGTCAAGCCCTCGACCTATTAGTATCAGTCAGCTTAACATGTTGCCATGCTTACACCCCTGACCTATCTCCTCCTCTTCTCGGAGGGGTCTTACTGGCTTTCGCCATGGGAAATCTTGTCTTGGGGTGGGCTTCACACTTAGATGCTTTCAGCGTTTATCCCTTCCCGACTTAGCTACCCAGCTGTGCTCCTGGCGGAACAACTGGTTCACCAGCGGTCAGTCCATCCCGGTCCTCTCGTACTAGGGACAGCTCCCCTCAAATTTCCTACGCCCGCGACGGATAGGGACCGAACTGTCTCACGACGTTCTGAACCCAGCTCGCGTGCCGCTTTAATGGGCGAACAGCCCAACCCTTGGGACCTACTCCAGCCCCAGGATGCGACGAGCCGACATCGAGGTGCCAAACCTCCCCGTCGATGTGAACTCTTGGGGGAGATTAGCCTGTTATCCCCGAGGTAGCTTTTATCCGTTGAGCGATGGCCCTCCCACGAGGTACCACCGGATCACTAAGCCCGACTTTCGTCCCTGCTCCACCTGTGTGTGTCACAGTCAAGCTCCCTTCTGCCTTTGCACTCTACGAAGAATTTCCAACCCTTCTGAGGGAACCTTTGTACGCCTCCGTTACTCTTTTGGAGGCGACCGCCCCAGTCAAACTGCCCGCCTATCATTGTCCCGTGTCCAGTTTCATGCACTCCGGTTAGAATTCCAGTACTGCCAGGGTGGTATCCCAACGTTGACTCCAGAAATGCTGGCGCACTTCCTTCTCTGCCTCCCACCTATCCTGTACAGGCAATACCAAAATTCAGTGATAAACTGCAGTAAAGCTCTACGGGGTCTTTCCGTCCAATCGCGGGTAGCAAGCATCTTCACTTGCACTTCAATTTCGCCGAATTTGTTGTTGAGACAGTGCCCAAATCATTACGCCATTCGTGCGGGTCGGAACTTACCCGACAAGGAATTTCGCTACCTTAGGACCGTTATAGTTACGGCCGCCGTTTACTGGGGCTTAAGTTCTTGCCTTCGCTTGCGCTAAGCAGTCCCCTTAACCTTCCAGCACCGGGCAGGCGTCAGCCCCTATACTTCAGCTTTCGCTTTAGCAGAGACCTGTGTTTTTGATAAACAGTTGCTTGGGCCTTTTCTCTGCGGCCTCTTTCGAGGCACTCCTTTTCCCTAAGTTACGGAGTCAATTTGCCGAGTTCCTTAACAACAATTCTTCCGATGGTCTTAGGATTCTCTCCTCACCTACCTGTGTCGGTTTGCGGTACGGGCACATCCCTGCTCCATAGAGACTTTTCTTGGCAGTGTGAAATCAGATACTCGTCCTTGCGGACTCCCCTTCAAAGCCCAGGATTATCGGACATACGGCTTTTCCTTTATGTCCTCCCTCACTCCTTGGACACACTATCCATTCGTGTGCACATCCTATCCTTCTGCGTCATCCCTTCTGTTCTTTTTCGCAAAAATGTGGTACCGGAATCTCAACCGGTTGTCCATCGCCTACGCCTTTCGGCCTCGGCTTAGGTCCCGACTTACCCTGGGCGGACGAACCTTCCCCAGGAAACCTTAGGTTTTCGACCAATAAGATTCTCACTTATTTCTCGCTACTTATGCCAGCATTCTCTCTCCTGCACTGTCCACCATTCCTTCCGGTATGGCTTCTCCCTGTGCAGCATGCTCCCCTACCGCCCTTTCAGGCCCATAGCTTCGGTGGTAAGTTTTAGCCCCGGACATCTTCGGCGCATGACCTCTTGACTAGTGAGCTATTACGCACTCTTTAAATGTATGGCTGCTTCTAAGCCAACATCCTAGTTGTCTTCGAAATCACACATCCTTTTCCACTTAACTTACACTTCGGGACCTTAGCTGTTGATCTGGGCTTTTTCCCTTTTGACTACGGATCTTATCATTCGCAGTCTGACTGCCGGGATTCAAGTATATGGCATTCGGAGTTTGATAAGGTTCGGTAACTGTTGTCAGCCCCTACCCCAGTCAGTGCTCTACCTCCATTACTCACTCCCGACGCTAGCCCTAAAGCTATTTCGAGGAGAACCAGCTATCTCCGAGTTCGATTGGAATTTCTCCGCTATCCACAGCTCATCCCATGGTTTTTCAACACCAACGTGGTTCGGTCCTCCACGAAATTTTACTTCCGCTTCAACCTGGCCATGGATAGGTCACCCGGTTTCGGGTCTACGGCATACAACTCCCCGCCCTTTTCAGACTCGGTTTCCCTTCGGCTCCGTACCTTAAGTACTTAACCTTGCTGCATACCGTAACTCGCTGGCTCGTTCTACAAAAAGCACGCCGTCGTACTTTAACGTACTTCGACTGTTTGTGGACACACGGTTTCAGGTTCTATTTCACTCCCCTCCCGGGGTTCTTTTCACCTTTCCCTCACGGTACTCCTCCTCTATCGGTCACCAGGTAGTATTTAGCCTTGGGAGGTGGTCCTCCCTGCTTCCCACAAGGTTTCTCGTGTCTCGTGGTACTCCGGTACAGGTTATTTTGCTTCTGCTTTTCACTTACAGGGCTTTTACCTTCTGCGGCTCAACTTTCCAGTTGAATTCACTTAAGCTTCCACATTTTTTATCACCTGACCTCTACCCCGGAAACAAGTTTCCGGTTTGGGCTCTTTCCCTTTCGCTCGCCGCTACTTAGAAAATCGATTTTTCTTTCTCTTCCTCCGGGTACTTAGATGTTTCAGTTCCCCGGGTTTTCCCCTGCATACCTATATATTCAGCATGCAGTACCTATTGTTTTATAGGTGGGTTTCCCCATTCGGACATCTCTGGTTCTCTGGCTATTTGCGCCTACCCAGAGCTTTTCGCAGCTTATCACGTCCTTCTTCGGCTCCTGGTGCCAAGGCATCCTCCATGCGCCCTTTGTAGCTTGACCTGATAATTTAGTCCAAATCTTCGATTTGGTGCCTAAATTGCACTCCTCAGCCTTAGCTGAGTGAGTTTCATTAAAAAATTACTGCTAACTTCGCACAGCTTCGTCAAGCCTTTCCCTGCGGTGCTCATTTACACAAGTAAACTCTGCTCCTCACTCAAGTCTTTCCTCGCTCTGCTCGTTATCACTAATTTTCTTTGTCCTACGTAAATATAATTAAAACTTTATTCTCAATTATATTAATATAGGAACTATATCTTATTAAAATAAGCATAAACTCATTTATACTTATCCACTACAAAGGTTATTTCTAACCTTAGCTTTACTTCTTTTATTTACTGTGCAATTTTCAAAGGACAATTTTATTTCAATTTACTATTCACAGTGCACAATTTATTATTACAGTCTGCACTGCTCAATTGAAATAGGAATCTAACTGTCAATCCTTTATCGTCAAATGACTATGATCCCTCAAAATTAAACAGAATAAAGGGCAACTTATTTATCTCAAATTCCAGCTTTTAAGGCAGGTTTTTTCCCAGCCTTTCGACTCCTTAGAAAGGAGGTGATCCAGCCGCAGGTTCTCCTACGGCTACCTTGTTACGACTTCACCCCAATCACTAACCCCACCTTCGGCCGCGTCCTCCTTGGTTAGACTACGGACTTCGGGTGTTGCCAGCTCTCATGGTGTGACGGGCGGTGTGTACAAGACCCGGGAACGTATTCACCGCGACATGCTGATTCGCGATTACTAGCAACTCCAACTTCATGCAGGCGGGTTTCAGCCTGCAATCCGAACTGGGGGCAGTTTTTGAGATTTGCTCCTCCTCGCGGTATTGCTTCTCTCTGTTCTGCCCATTGTAGCACGTGTGTTGCCCTGGACATAAGGGGCATGATGATTTGACGTCATCCCCACCTTCCTCCACGTTAACCGCGGCAGTCTCGTTAGGGTGCCCACCTTTACGTGCTGGCAACTAACGACAGGGGTTGCGCTCGTTGCAGGACTTAACCTAACATCTCACGACACGAGCTGACGACAACCATGCACCACCTGTCTCCCTGCCCCGTAGGGCTTCCTCCATTACGAGTCATTCAGGGGATGTCAAGTCCAGGTAAGGTTCTTCGCGTTGCTTCGAATTAAACCACATGCTCCGCTGCTTGTGCGGGTCCCCGTCAATTCCTTTGAGTTTTAATCTTGCGATCGTACTTCCCAGGCGGAGTACTTATTGTGTTTACTGCGGCACAGGGGGGGTCGATACCCCCTACACCTAGTACTCATCGTTTACGGCGTGGACTACCAGGGTATCTAATCCTGTTTGCTACCCACGCTTTCGTGCCTCAGCGTCAGTTACAGTCCAGAGAACCGCCTTCGCCACTGGTGTTCTTCCTAATCTCTACGCATTTCACCGCTACACTAGGAATTCCGTTCTCCTCTCCTGCACTCTAGATATCCAGTTTGAAATGCACTGCCCGGGTTAAGCCCGGGTCTTTCACATCTCACTTAAATATCCGCCTGCACACCCTTTACGCCCAGTAATTCCGGACAACGCTCGCCACCTACGTATTACCGCGGCTGCTGGCACGTAGTTAGCCGTGGCTTCCTCTTCCGGTACCGTCATTATCGTCCCGGATGACAGAGCTTTACGATCCGAAAACCTTCTTCACTCACGCGGCGTTGCTGCATCAGGGTTTCCCCCATTGTGCAATATTCCCCACTGCTGCCTCCCGTAGGAGTCTGGACCGTATCTCAGTTCCAATGTGGCCGTTCACCCTCTCAGGTCGGCTACGCATCGTCGCCTTGGGGGGCTTTTATCCCTCCAACTAGCTAATGCGACGCGGGCCCATCTCAAAGCGGATTGCTCCTTTAAGGTATTTATCATGCGATTTTTACCTTCTATGCGGTATTAATCTCCCTTTCGGGAGGCTATCCCCCTCTTTGAGGCAGGTTACCCACGTGTTACTCACCCGTCCGCCGCTATTCCACCCCCGAAGGGGCTTCCTCGCTCGACTTGCATGTGTTAGGCACGCCGCCAGCGTTCGTCCTGAGCCAGGATCAAACTCTTATTTTAAAAGTTTTTGACTCATCTTTAAAATTGCCATTAACTTCGCAATACTTCGTTAAAATCCCCGCTCCGGTGCTCAATTACACAAGTAAGTTCTGCTCCTCCCGGGTATTTTTCCTTGTCTTGCTCGTTACTGCCAATTTTAAGTATACTTCATACGAAACTACTCTCTCTACTGCTCTCGCAGCTCAAAAGAATTGCTGGTTTATTCTTAATAAATAAGTTTACCTATCTTCCTTATTCTGTTTAATTTTCAAGGATCATATTTCATCTTTACTGCCGCCTGTTTTCCCCAGACAGCTTTTACAGTATATCATCTCATTTTCCCTTTGTCAACATTTTTTTATCATTTTTTTATTATCAATAAAATTTGCTGACTTATTTCATTTTGGGCATTTCTAAGACGACGGATATTATTACATCATGAGCATTACATTAGGTCTTAATTCCAAATACAATATAACTAATTTATATCTACATATCTAAGTTTTATTACATATTTCAAAGTATTTTTAGCATAGATACTCCTGGATATGTTTATTTATTATGATTCCTCTTTTAACTATAACTTATTCATTAAATTTAAATAATAATATGTGTGCTATAATTTAAATTAAACAAATAATTAACTATATGAAATGAGGTCTACACAAATGAACGTGCCTAGAATATTAATCGTAGAGGACGATGAAGAAATAAATAATTTGATTTATAATACTTTAAAAAGAGAAAAATATAATATGATACAAGCTTTCAATGGAGAAGATGCAATAAATAAATATCATAGTGATAATTTTCAATTAGTTATTCTTGATTTAATGCTTCCATATATAGACGGCATAGAAGTCTTAAGAAAAATACGAGAAAGCAGTACAGTACCTATTATAATCCTATCTGCCAAGGACCAAGAAACAGATAGAATTATAGGCCTTGGCATGGGTGCAGATGACTACATTGTAAAACCTTTTTCCATAAGAGAATTAACCGCAAGAGTTAAATCTCAGCTTAGAAGATATATAAGCTATAATAAAGAGTACTCTAAAAATCCAATTTTACAATATGCGGATCTTAAATTGAACACTTTAAATTACAAAGTATCTAAAAAAAATAAGGAATTGAATTTAACACCAAAAGAATTTCAACTTCTAAAACTTTTTCTTGAAAATCCAGACAGGGTATTTACAAAAGCTCAAATATTTAATAATGTATGGGAAAATAAATATATACATGATGATAATACTGTAATGGTACATATAAAAAGACTGAGAAATAAAATTGAAGATACTCCAAACAACCCTAAATATATATCAACTGTTTGGGGTATAGGATACAAACTGGGTGAATAATATGAACATAGTTACTTACATACTCATATCTATAATAATTTTTCTTTCAATATTACTACTGCATCTTTATAAAAATATAAATGGCATATGTAAATATATAGATGATATACTTAATGGAAACTCCAATCAGAGAATAAGACTTCAAACTCATATAAAATGTCTTAGCAAATTAACTATAAAGATAAATAGTCTTATAGAAAAGCTCCAACATATTGAAAAGAAGAATGTTGTAAGTGAAGAATCAAGGAAAAAAATGATCTCAAATATATCACATGATTTAAGGACACCACTTACTTCAATTCTTGGATATATAGAACTTATACTAAATGACTCTAATTTAAGCCAGGATGAAATAAATAGATACATAAAAATAGTTTATACTAAGGGAAATTATCTCTATGATATGTTGGAAGAGTTTTTTGAAATTTCAAAGATGGACTCAAAAGACTTTAAATTAGAAATGAAATCAATTAATATATGTGAAGTTATAAGACAACAGCTTATATCCTTTTTTAATGAATTTAAAAAGAAAGACATAGAACCTGAATTAAATGTTCAAAAAGATAATATATATGTTAATGCAGACGAAAAAGCCTTAAATAGAATTTTAAACAATATTATAAGCAATATCCTAAAACATGGAAAAAACAGCACAAAAATATGTGTCGATATAAGCTGTACTAAAAATACAGTTTTTATATCAATATGGGATAATGGCTTAGGGATACCTCAAGATGAGATAAATTACGTATTTGATAGATTATATACCGTTGAAAAATCAAGAAAATCAAATTTAAAAAGTAGTGGTCTTGGCCTTAGCATAGTTAAAAAATTGGTAGAATCTCTAGGCGGTACAATTTCTGTATCTAGTATTCCCTTAAAAAGAACAGAATTCAAATTTACACTTGATAGAGATGTAAGAAAATTGTAAGAACCGTGTAAATAGCTTGTAAGGATTATATTGTATTATAAATATAGTCCTTTTTTATGTAAAATAATTAAATAGATTATAAATAACAGGAAGGTGACTTAAATGGATAACATTCTAAAAACCTATAATTTATCTAAAAAATTTAAAAATTTTTATGCAGTTGATAATTTAAATATGACTATAGAAAAAGGTGATATATACGGTTTTCTTGGTGAAAATGGTGCAGGAAAGACTACCACTATAAGAATGATAATGGGACTTATAAAATCAACCTCTGGAGAAATAGAACTATTTTCCCAAAAAGTGTCCAGTAAAAATAAAAATCTACTTCAAAGAATAGGTTCTATAATAGAATATCCTGGATTTTACCCAAACCTCACAGCTTCGGAAAATTTAGAAATACACAGACGTATGATGGGTGTTCAGGAAAAAGATTCTATAAAAAACTCTTTAAAAGTAGTTGGTATAGGAAATGTGGAAAATAAAAAGGTAAAAGAATTTTCCCTTGGCATGAAGCAAAGACTTGGAATTGCAAGAAGCCTTTTACATCATCCTGAATTTTTAATATTGGATGAACCTACAAATGGCCTTGATCCTACTGGGATAAAAGAAATAAGAGAATTAATTATAGATTTAGCTCATAAACAAAATATTACATTTTTAATATCTAGTCATATATTAAGCGAGATTCAACAAATGGCTACAAAAGTTGGAATAATTCATAAGGGTGTACTTTTAGAAGAAATACCCTATGATGAACTTAAAAAAAGAAATAGACATTATATAAATATAAAAGTCGATAAGGATAAAAAATCTTGTTTTATCTTAGAAGAAAAGCTAAATATAAAAGATTATACACTGTGGGGAAAAAATAATCTAAGAGTTTATGAAAGACTTCAAGAAGTTTCTACTATAAACAAGGTTCTTGTTTCAAATGATATACTTGTGGAGGAAATCTGCTTAAAAATAGACAGCCTGGAAGATTATTTTCTAAAACTTACAGGAGGAAATTAAATGTTTAATATAATATATTCGGAATTTTTGAAATTAAAAAAATCCTATATAATCATTTTATCCTTAATTATTTCAGTTTTTATTCCTATCTTTCAATGTATTGCATCGCTTTCAAATGATTATAGTAATATTTCAGACACACTGCGATATACCCTTATTAAAAATTATAGAATAAATGTAGAACTGATTTGTTTTCAATTTTTGTATGTAGTTTTTTTTTCACTAATATCAAGCTATATTTTTTCGAGGGAATTTACAGATAGAACCACTAATATCTTATACACCTATCCCATTAACAGAACAAAAATATTCATAGCCAAACTCATTACAATATATATATTAATTCTGGCTGTATATTTTATTCAATTTATAGCTGCCTATGTAACTCTTTATATATGCTGGGGACAGTTTCCTGCTAAAAATTTTATTATAGAAGATATAAAAGTAAATACATATTCCCTGTTTGCACAACTTTTACTGATGCCTATTCCTATACTCATTGGAAATATAACCAGAAACATTATTTTACCTGTAGTATGTGGTACATTGGCTTCCATATCCAATGCATTTATTACTTTAACAGGTATATATATGCAGATGTCTCCTTTGATGCTTCCTGCAATTCCTGTATATTATTTTCATGTGGGAGATCCCCTGGATTTTGTAATAATTACTGTAAATACTGTTTTAACCTTTTGCATATCAATCTTTATATGCACTTATCATTATAACCATATAGATATCAAGTAATTTTTATCCAAACGCTACCATCACTAACACCCTCATCTTGTTCAAAGTGGGGACTGGATAAGTTCTTCTAAGATTCAGATGGACACTTTATTGAACAAATTACTTTAATGGAGGAATTCAAATGCTAAATACTATATACTCAGAATTTTTAAAACTAAAAAAGACTTATATAATACCCGTAGTTTTTATTTGTGGAATCCTTATGACAATATTTATGTTTCTGGCAAGATTCATAACTGAACATGATATGCCCTTTGAAAAATATGCCTATAATATAGAACAGGTAAATTTTTTAATGTTATACACAGTTCTATTTTCAATAACAGCAGCCTATATTTTTTCACGAGAAGTTACAGATATTACCACTAACATATTGTATACTTACCCTATAAGCAGGTTAAAGATTTTTATATCAAAATTAATAACCTTGTATATAGTTATTTTTTTTACATATGCCATTGAAACCCTCTCCATTCCTCTAAGTTATTACTTTCTAAATGGTATTTTCCCAGAAGGAAGTTTAATAATTAAGGATATAAGAGCCAATGGTTACTCCTTATTTTTCCAATTCCTTCTAACACCTATCCCAATATTAGTTGCAAATATAAGTAAAAATCTTATAATACCTTCTTCATATGGAATATTGGCCTTTATTTTAAGCAGCCTCTTAGTAAATAATGACCTGGGAAATTTAAAATATATTCCATTAACATCCCCTTATCTTTCATCTGCATATTTTTATAATTTAAAAGATATCAACTTGAAGTATGTTTTAACTTCAGGCATTTTATGTTTTATTCTATTCTTATTCATTGGTATGTATCATTTTATTCAACAGGACATTAACTAAAATTTGTACCAAATAAAAAGGAGTCTAATAATGAACAAATTCATAAAAGCTAATTTTTGTTTTATATTAATTTACTTAAGTATATTTTTTACCAGTTGTGAATCACAATATCTAGGTGGAGACAGAAATACAAAATGGATAAAAGATTTAAATTATATACAAAAATCTCTTCCAAAAAAACATGTAAATCTCTTTTTTAAAATTAATGAGGAGAAGTTTAATAATGAATTAACCACCTTGAAAAATTCTGTATATAAGCTAAACGATGACCAAATACTATCAGGCATTTACAAGATAATAGCTAGCATAGGAGACACCCATACCTCTCTCTATAAAGAAACTTCAATTATTTACCCAATACAATTTTACTATTTTAAAGAAGGTATATACGTTGTAAATACCATACCTGAATATAAAAAAGCTCTTTACACAAAACTTATAAAGATAAATGGTGTAAACATAGAGACAGTTCAAAAAAATATTTTACCATTAATAGTTAATGAAAATAGTGCTGTAATAAAAAAATATATTCCTAAATATCTTACGAATGCTGAAATTCTCCATGGTTTAAATATTACATCCAATGTAAAAAATACTCTTTTTACCTTTGAAAACAATCAAGGAGAAGCCTTTAATTTAAATATAAATTCCCTAAATAATGAAGATCTCCATGGAAAATTCATTATAAAAGGTAACTTTGATACTTCATATCCTTTATATATGCAGAAAAGTAATTTAAATTACTGGTATAAGTATATATCCGAAGAAAAAATCTTGTATTTTAAATACAATAAATGTCAAGAAGATGATACTTCCAAAACAATGGAAGATTTTACGGGTGATATGCTTAAATTTATGAATACTCATATTGTTGATAAATTTGTAATTGATATAAGAGACAATTCAGGAGGCAGTGATAAATATATAAACCCTATTATAGACTGGATAAAAAACAAAGAAATAAATAATAAAACTCATCTTTTCGTCATAGTGGGAAGAACCACTTTTTCATCAGCTATAATCAACGCTGTTACTTTAAGAAAAGAAACTAATGCAACTTTTATAGGTGAAGAGACAAGTGGCAAACCAAATCATTATGGTTCTGTGAAAAGTTTTACTCTTCCTAATTCAAAAATAGAAATACAATATTCCACACAATTTAATAAAACTTCCACAGACAATAAAAACACTTTTATACCAGACAAAATAATTGAAATATCCATAAAAGATTATTTAGACAAAGAAGATCCTGTTCTAAACTATATTCTTAAAAATTAACCTCAAACAGAAAAGTTATAAGTTCTTTTAAGGTTCAGATGGAGAAGAATATTTCTCTGTAGTAAACTCTACCTGAACCTCTGAATCACTTGACAATGTACCTTTTTTCTCGAGTTCTCTTGTCAAATCTATAATTCTAGTTTTTAAAAGTGGATGAACCATGTATGGTGCAATATCACATAAAGGCTTCAGTACGAATAATCTTTCCTGCATTCTAGGGTGAGGTATAACAATTTCTTCCTCATAAGTCACTATATTATCATATAAAATTATATCTAAATCTATGGTGCGTGGTCCCCATCTTATAGTTCTTTCCCGTTTTAATGTTTTTTCTACATCTAGTAAAAACTCCATCAATTTCTTAGGAGCCATTAAGGTCTTTATTTCTAAGGCCCCATTTAAAAAATCTTCTTGTTCCACATACCCCACAGGTTTAGTGTTATATAACCTAGATACTTTTATCACCTTATTATAAGGTGAACAATTTATATTATGTATTGCATTTTGTATATTTTTTTCTTTGTTTCCCATATTTGAACCAACAGCAATATAGGCTTTATGCCACCACCTATCTATTTCCACAGCCACCCAATCTAAAGGTTTGCCTATAGGTGCCCAGGGTTTTTTCACCTTAACCTTTACCCCTTTTACTATTTCATGCTTTTTTAATATAAAATATGCCAACGACTGAGCAGATTTCTCAATAAGATTATATCTCTTCCTTTTAAATTCCTTTTCTATTTCAAAGCATAACTCACTATAGTTCACAGTTTTACTTAAGTCATCTTTATCTGCTGCCTCACTTAAATCTAAAAACATTTTTAAAGATATTAGAAATCTCTGGCCTAAATCTTTTTCAGCTTGATTTACTCCATGATATGCATACACTTCCAAATCTTTAATATATATAATGTCCATATGCCATCATCTCCTACCTAATTGCCATTAGTATTTAATATTATAATTTTTCTTTTCTTCTGACCAATTGCATTTGGAAGCAGCTTCACATCTAAAACAATTTCTAGATATTTTATCACTTGAATAAAATATCTTATTTATCAAATCATCAGTCTCTTTTTTTCTGTGACTTAATATCATATTTAGGATCTGTTCTATTTCATCTTCTGTAAAACCACATTCAATTAAAATATCTTCGGCCAATTTAGCACTAGCCAATTCATGAGGTATACCCTCCTCATATTGCATCCATTTTCCTATGTCATGCAGCAATGCAGCTGCATATATATTTTCCTTTTTTATGTGAATATTATTTTCCAATACCATTATATAAGCTATTCTGGCTACATCTAACGAATGACATATATCATGCTTACAAAATTCTCGGTGCTTTTCTATTTGAAAGTTTTTTTGTAGATATCTACAAAATTTCTGATTTTCTAATATAGCGTTTATTCTATTCAAAAATCCACCTGCCTTTTATTTCATTTTTATCATTTCATAAACTTGATTTCTAAATTCAATTTTATTTTTAAATATTCCTCTGGTAGCAACTGTAACAGTTTTACTTCCTGGTTTTTTTATTCCTCTCATAGTCATACACATATGTTCTGCTTCTATAACAACCATAACTCCTTTTACTTTCAGATAATCCATTATTGAATCTGCAATTTGAACAGTCATTCTTTCTTGAAGTTGAAGTCTTTTTGCAAATACCTCCACGGTTCTTGCCAACTTACTTAATCCAACAACTTTACCATTGGGTATATATGCTACATGTGTTTTTCCATAAAAAGGCATAAAATGGTGTTCACACATAGAATAAAATTGAATGTCTTTTTCTAACACAATATCATCATTATTTACAGTAAATACTTTCTTTAAATGTTCTTCTGGCTTTTCTTTTAGCCCGGAAAATATTTCAGTATACATTCTGGCAATCCTATCAGGGGTTTCTGCAAGTCCCTCTCTTTCAGGATTTTCTCCTATAGCTTCTATAATCATTCTTACAGCATCTTTAATCTTGTTTTCATCCATAATACAAACATATTGAGTATGAAAAACATACTCAATATTTACCTCCTTAAAATACGTGAAATCATCTACTTAAAAAATCACTAGTTTATTATAATCATCTAACTATTATATCTGACATTACAGCTGCTCTTTTATTTTCTTTAACATCATGAACTCTTACAAAAGCACATTTTTTCATTATACCTATCACTGTGGTAGCTATAGTTCCTTCCAATCGCTCATGTACTTTAAGCTTTAATGTATTTCCTATAATTGATTTTCTTGAGGTTCCAAGAAGCACAGGATAACCTAGTTCAGAAAACCTTTCTAAATTACGCATAACCATTAAATTCTGTTCATAGTTCTTCCCAAATCCAATTCCAGGATCTAATATTATATTTTTATCATCTACTCCAGCATTTAAAGCAATATTTATACTCTCTTTTAAATCATTCAATATATCTTCTATCAAATTATTATAGTTTGTATTGTCTCTATTATGCATTAAACAACACGGAACCTTATAATGAGATGCGATAAACGCCATGCGAGGATCTTTTTTAAGTCCCCATATATCATTTACAAAAGATGCTCCTACATCTAAAGCTCGTTCTGCAACTTTAGATCTATATGTATCTACCGAAATAGGTATATTTATGTGTTTTACTAATGTCCCTATTACAGGAATAATCCTCTCTAGTTCTTCCTGTTCAGTTATAGGCTTATAACCCGGTCTCGTAGATTCTCCACCTATATCTATTATGTCAGCTCCTTCTATTTCCATTTGTTTAGCACGTTCTAAAGCTAATTCTATATTATTAAACTTTCCTCCATCTGAAAAAGAATCTGGGGTAATATTAAGTATACCCATTATATAAGTTCTTTTACCTATTTGAAAATCTTTTTCACCTATCCTCATTATTCTACTCATTATGCCACCTTCAGTTATTATTTTTTATTAAATACCATAATTATTTTTATACATTATTTATTTTAACAAAACATTGTGAAATATACAAATATCCTTACTCTTACATTTTTATTATACATAAAAAAACTTCAGATTTTATCTGAAGTTTTTGGTGGCCAGACCAGGAATCGAACCAGGGACACGAGGATTTTCAGTCCTCTGCTCTACCGACTGAGCTATCTGGCCATATTAATATATCCGGCAGCGACCTGCTCTCCCACAGGGCCTCCCCTGCAGTACCATGGGCACTGTGGAACTTAACCTTCCTGTTCGAAATGGTAAGGGGTGTTGCCTCCACGTTATTGCCACCAGATTTATATTATTCTTTTCAGGAGTTTTATCCCCTCAAAATTGCACAGTAAATATTATTTGGTCAAGCCCTCGACCTATTAGTATCAGTCAGCTTAACATGTTGCCATGCTTACACCCCTGACCTATCTCCTCCTCTTCTCGGAGGGGTCTTACTGGCTTTCGCCATGGGAAATCTTGTCTTGGGGTGGGCTTCACACTTAGATGCTTTCAGCGTTTATCCCTTCCCGACTTAGCTACCCAGCTGTGCTCCTGGCGGAACAACTGGTTCACCAGCGGTCAGTCCATCCCGGTCCTCTCGTACTAGGGACAGCTCCCCTCAAATTTCCTACGCCCGCGACGGATAGGGACCGAACTGTCTCACGACGTTCTGAACCCAGCTCGCGTGCCGCTTTAATGGGCGAACAGCCCAACCCTTGGGACCTACTCCAGCCCCAGGATGCGACGAGCCGACATCGAGGTGCCAAACCTCCCCGTCGATGTGAACTCTTGGGGGAGATCAGCCTGTTATCCCCGAGGTAGCTTTTATCCGTTGAGCGATGGCCCTCCCACGAGGTACCACCGGATCACTAAGCCCGACTTTCGTCCCTGCTCCACCTGTGTGTGTCACAGTCAAGCTCCCTTCTGCCTTTGCACTCTACGAAGAATTTCCAACCCTTCTGAGGGAACCTTTGTACGCCTCCGTTACTCTTTTGGAGGCGACCGCCCCAGTCAAACTGCCCGCCTATCATTGTCCCGTGTCCAGTTTCATGCACTCCGGTTAGAATTCCAGTACTGCCAGGGTGGTATCCCAACGTTGACTCCAGAAATGCTGGCGCACTTCCTTCTCTGCCTCCCACCTATCCTGTACAGGCAATACCAAAATTCAGTGATAAACTGCAGTAAAGCTCTACGGGGTCTTTCCGTCCAATCGCGGGTAGCAAGCATCTTCACTTGCACTTCAATTTCGCCGGATTTGTTGTTGAGACAGTGCCCAAATCATTACGCCATTCGTGCGGGTCGGAACTTACCCGACAAGGAATTTCGCTACCTTAGGACCGTTATAGTTACGGCCGCCGTTTACTGGGGCTTAAGTTCTTGCCTTCGCTTGCGCTAAGCAGTCCCCTTAACCTTCCAGCACCGGGCAGGCGTCAGCCCCTATACTTCAGCTTTCGCTTTAGCAGAGACCTGTGTTTTTGATAAACAGTTGCTTGGGCCTTTTCTCTGCGGCCTCTTTCGAGGCACTCCTTTTCCCTAAGTTACGGAGTCAATTTGCCGAGTTCCTTAACAACAATTCTTCCGATGGTCTTAGGATTCTCTCCTCACCTACCTGTGTCGGTTTGCGGTACGGGCACATCCCTGCTCCATAGAGACTTTTCTTGGCAGTGTGAAATCAGATACTCGTCCTTGCGGACTCCCCTTCAAAGCCCAGGATTATCGGACATACGGTTTTTCCTCTATGTCCTCCCTCACTCCTTAGACACACATCCATTCGTGTGCACATCCTATCCTTCTGCGTCATCCCTTCTGTTCTTTTTCGCAAAAATGTGGTACCGGAATCTCAACCGGTTGTCCATCGCCTACGCCTTTCGGCCTCGGCTTAGGTCCCGACTTACCCTGGGCGGACGAACCTTCCCCAGGAAACCTTAGGTTTTCGACCAATAAGATTCTCACTTATTTCTCGCTACTTATGCCAGCATTCTCTCTCCTGCACTGTCCACCATTCCTTCCGGTATGGCTTCTCCCTGTGCAGCATGCTCCTCTACCGCCCTTTCAGGCCCATAGCTTCGGTGGTAAGTTTTAGCCCCGGACATCTTCGGCGCATGACCTCTTGACTAGTGAGCTATTACGCACTCTTTAAATGTATGGCTGCTTCTAAGCCAACATCCTAGTTGTCTTCGAAATCACACATCCTTTTCCACTTAACTTACACTTCGGGACCTTAGCTGTTGATCTGGGCTTTTTCCCTTTTGACTACGGATCTTATCATTCGCAGTCTGACTGCCGGGATTCAAGTATATGGCATTCGGAGTTTGATAAGGTTCGGTAACTGTTGTCAGCCCCTACCCCAGTCAGTGCTCTACCTCCATTACTCACTCCCGACGCTAGCCCTAAAGCTATTTCGAGGAGAACCAGCTATCTCCGAGTTCGATTGGAATTTCTCCGCTATCCACAGCTCATCCCATGGTTTTTCAACACCAACGTGGTTCGGTCCTCCACGAAATTTTACTTCCGCTTCAACCTGGCCATGGATAGGTCACCCGGTTTCGGGTCTACGGCATACAACTCCCCGCCCTTTTCAGACTCGGTTTCCCTTCGGCTCCGTACCTTAAGTACTTAACCTTGCTGCATACCGTAACTCGCTGGCTCGTTCTACAAAAAGCACGCCGTCGTACTTTAACGTACTTCGACTGTTTGTGGACACACGGTTTCAGGTTCTATTTCACTCCCCTCCCGGGGTTCTTTTCACCTTTCCCTCACGGTACTCCTCCTCTATCGGTCACCAGGTAGTATTTAGCCTTGGGAGGTGGTCCTCCCTGCTTCCCACAAGGTTTCTCGTGTCTCGTGGTACTCCGGTACAGGTTATTTTGCTTCTGCTTTTCACTTACAGGGCTTTTACCTTCTGCGGCTCAACTTTCCAGTTGAATTCACTTAAGCTTCCACATTTTTTATCACCTGACCTCTACCCCGGAAACAAGTTTCCGGTTTGGGCTCTTTCCCTTTCGCTCGCCGCTACTTAGAAAATCGATTTTTCTTTCTCTTCCTCCGGGTACTTAGATGTTTCAGTTCCCCGGGTTTTCCCCTGCATACCTATATATTCAGCATGCAGTACCTATTGTTTTATAGGTGGGTTTCCCCATTCGGACATCTCTGGTTCTCTGGCTATTTGCGCCTACCCAGAGCTTTTCGCAGCTTATCACGTCCTTCTTCGGCTCCTGGTGCCAAGGCATCCTCCATGCGCCCTTTGTAGCTTGACCTGATAATTTAGTCCAAATCTTCGATTTGGTGCCTAAATTGCACTCCTCAGCCTTAGCTGAGTGAGTTTCATTAAAAAATTACTGCTAACTTCGCACAGCTTCGTCAAGCCTTTCCCTGCGGTGCTCATTTACACAAGTAAACTCTGCTCCTCACTCAAGTCTTTCCTCGCTCTGCTCGTTATCACTAATTTTCTTTGTCCTACGTAAATATAATTAAAACTTTATTCTCAATTATATTAATATAGGAACTACATCTTATTAAAATAAGCATAAACTCATTTATACTTATCCACTACAAAGGTTATTTCTAACCTTAGCTTTACTTCTTTTATTTACTGTGCAATTTTCAAAGGACAATTTTATTTCAATTTACTATTCACAGTGCACAATTTACAATTAAATTGTAAATTTTTCTTGTACTTGGTGGGCTTAAATGGACTCGAACCATCGACCTCACGCTTATCAGGCGTGCGCTCTAACCAGCTGAGCTATAAGCCCATTTGAGGTATGATCCCTCAAAATTAAACAGAATAAAGGGCAACTTATTTATCTCAAATTCCAACTTTTAAGGCAGGTTTTTTCCCGGCCTTTCGACTCCTTAGAAAGGAGGTGATCCAGCCGCAGGTTCTCCTACGGCTACCTTGTTACGACTTCACCCCAATCACTAACCCCACCTTCGGCCGCGTCCTCCTTGGTTAGACTACGGACTTCGGGTGTTGCCAGCTCTCATGGTGTGACGGGCGGTGTGTACAAGACCCGGGAACGTATTCACCGCGACATGCTGATTCGCGATTACTAGCAACTCCAACTTCATGCAGGCGGGTTTCAGCCTGCAATCCGAACTGGGGGCAGTTTTTGAGATTTGCTCCTCCTCGCGGTATTGCTTCTCTCTGTTCTGCCCATTGTAGCACGTGTGTTGCCCTGGACATAAGGGGCATGATGATTTGACGTCATCCCCACCTTCCTCCACGTTAACCGCGGCAGTCTCGTTAGGGTGCCCACCTTTACGTGCTGGCAACTAACGACAGGGGTTGCGCTCGTTGCAGGACTTAACCTAACATCTCACGACACGAGCTGACGACAACCATGCACCACCTGTCTCCCTGCCCCGTAGGGCTTCCTCCATTACGAGTCATTCAGGGGATGTCAAGTCCAGGTAAGGTTCTTCGCGTTGCTTCGAATTAAACCACATGCTCCGCTGCTTGTGCGGGTCCCCGTCAATTCCTTTGAGTTTTAATCTTGCGATCGTACTTCCCAGGCGGAGTACTTATTGTGTTTACTGCGGCACAGGGGGGGTCGATACCCCCTACACCTAGTACTCATCGTTTACGGCGTGGACTACCAGGGTATCTAATCCTGTTTGCTACCCACGCTTTCGTGCCTCAGCGTCAGTTACAGTCCAGAGAACCGCCTTCGCCACTGGTGTTCTTCCTAATCTCTACGCATTTCACCGCTACACTAGGAATTCCGTTCTCCTCTCCTGCACTCTAGATATCCAGTTTGAAATGCACTGCCCGGGTTAAGCCCGGGTCTTTCACATCTCACTTAAATATCCGCCTGCACACCCTTTACGCCCAGTAATTCCGGACAACGCTCGCCACCTACGTATTACCGCGGCTGCTGGCACGTAGTTAGCCGTGGCTTCCTCTTCCGGTACCGTCATTATCGTCCCGGATGACAGAGCTTTACGATCCGAAAACCTTCTTCACTCACGCGGCGTTGCTGCATCAGGGTTTCCCCCATTGTGCAATATTCCCCACTGCTGCCTCCCGTAGGAGTCTGGACCGTATCTCAGTTCCAATGTGGCCGTTCACCCTCTCAGGTCGGCTACGCATCGTCGCCTTGGGGGGCTTTTATCCCTCCAACTAGCTAATGCGACGCGGGCCCATCTCAAAGCGGATTGCTCCTTTAAGGTATTTATCATGCGATTTTTACCTTCTATGCGGTATTAATCTCCCTTTCGGGAGGCTATCCCCCTCTTTGAGGCAGGTTACCCACGTGTTACTCACCCGTCCGCCGCTATTCCACCCCCGAAGGGGCTTCCTCGCTCGACTTGCATGTGTTAGGCACGCCGCCAGCGTTCGTCCTGAGCCAGGATCAAACTCTTATTTTAAAAGTTTTATTTGACTCTGTTGAAAATTACTATTAGCTTCGCCCAGCTTCGTCAAATGCCTCATTCCGGTGCTCAATTACATAAGTAAGTTCCGCTCCTCATTCAACCTTTTCCTCGCTGTACTCGCTACTAGCAATTTTAGTATATCTCTTCCAGTAAACTACCGGATAAACATACTACATTACGAAATTACTCTCTTTACTGCTCTCGCAGCTCAAAAGAATTGCTGGTTTATTCTTAATAAATAAGTTTACCTATCTTTTTTATTCTGTTTAATTTTCAAGGATCACATTTTATCTTTGCTGCCATCTGTTTTCCCAGACAGCTTTTACAGTATATCATCTCATTTTTCTTTTGTCAACATCTTTTAAATATTTTTTTCATATTTATTTGTTTTTCACTATTTTCTCTTAAAAATCTATCTATATTGCATTCTTAAATTTAAATGGAGACTATACATAAAATACTAATAATATTACAATGACACAATAAATTGCATAACATATTACATATCATAATATACTAATAAAATAAAAAACAGTTTTTTATTCTATCAAATTGTAATTATTCAAAAAATTCTTTAATAATAAGTTAAAATGTATTGACTTTCTTCAATATTTATTATGCAATAAGTATATAAAAAACATGGGAGGAGAAATATTAATCATGAAAATTAAAATATCAGATGAAGAACATACTTTTGTCTATGACAATGACACTGAAAGCGTATCTATAAAACAGGATAAACATTCTACAAATTATTGTAAACTTTGGGGGATCAAAAAACTTATAAATCCCGTTAACCAAAGTATAAAATATATTTTGGAAAGTGAAGAAAATGTACCTATGTATGGAGATACTACGATACATAGACTAGCTGAATTTTTTATTAGAGAACAAAAAGTAGATTTAGATAGTATATACGTAGAAGAAAATCTTAAAGTAGATATTGAAAATGAACATTTATAAAGCCTGAAATAAAAATAATAGCAACTTATTCCTGCATGATTAAACACATCATGGAATATAATTAATAATTTTCACAAAATATATAATCTTTCTACTTTTGTAAATAATAAAAGAGCATTTTTGCTCTTTTATTATTTACATAATCTTTTATTTGCCAATTTAAATTTACATTCTTAATTATTATCTTAATTTTTAGACAAACTAGAAAATACCTGAGCCTAGCAGTCTTTGGAATAAATTTTTCAAATCTATTCATCCTTTAATACATCATTTGTACTCACTTGTTTTACTTCTTGAGATTTCAATATTTCTTCACCTATTTGCTTAACATTATTACATATTTCTTTATTTATAGAATCTAATTCATTTTGTGTAAGTCCTGGTATTACCTGCAGTAATCTTTTTTCCATCTCATCTTTTTTCTTTTTTCCTGCTTTCTTTACAGAGCTGAATTCTTCTTCTAATACATAGTACATACCTTTTGCAACACTAAGAGCATGATTATAATTATATGCTCCTTTCCTTGCCACAATAGACTGCTTTTGTAATTCCAGTGCATCTGAAATTTTTTTAAGTACATACGCTGCTATAATTCCAACTATCCCTAAGATAAATTGAACCACTATACTTAACAATTGCTCTCTCATAACTCCTATCCTCCTTAAACTTTATAAAAATACTTTCAATAAAATATATGCTAAAGTTACTACTTTATTAAAAATTTTAAATTATATTATGTAACATTTTCCAGACTGACAGCATACATTATTATTAAAGTTAGCTTTAGGAAACAAAATTAGTCACATGAAACAAATTCAAATACACATCTAATTTTTATGACTATTAGACTATAAAAAATCTTCGATATATTCGAAATATCACATTAAATTTATTTTTTAGGAGGATATTTTATGTTAAAACTTAATAATGTACCTACAGGAAATTATGTTATAATTGATAATTTATTATCCACTGGAATGTTAAGAGAAAGAATGCTTGCACTTGGTTTAACTAAAGGTACTACAATAGAGGTAGTAAGAAAAGGTCCCTCTGGTGATCCTACTGTCTATAACATCAGAGGTGCAATGATAGCTCTTAGGAGCGAAGAATCATCCTTGATTTTAGTGGATTTAAAAAAAATTTTATACAAGAACAACCTATCTTCTGAAATCAGAACAAATATTATATAGGGAGGTTTATAATGGGTTTAACATTTCAATCTACTCAAAATAACTCTTTATCAGACTTATTTGAAATTGAAAAAGAGGAAGGTCAATATGTTATTGCTCTTGCCGGTAACCCCAATACCGGTAAAAGTACAGTCTTTAATGCCCTTACGGGACTTCATCAACATACTGGTAACTGGCCTGGAAAAACAGTAGTAAATGCAAGAGGGAAATTTACACATAATGGTAAAGAAAATATATTAGTAGATCTTCCTGGAACCTATTCACTTTTTGCATCTTCTACAGAAGAGGAAGTAGCAAGAGATTTTATATGCTTTGGCAATTCTGATGCAGTAATAGTAGTCACAGATGCAACCTGCCTTGAAAGAAACCTAAATCTCGTTTATCAAATAATGGAAATTACTAACAATGTGGTCCTTTGTATCAATCTTATAGACGAAGCAAAAAAGAAAAATATTATTATTGACGCCAAAGGAATAGAACAGGAACTAGGTATCCCTGTAGTTTTATGTGCTGCTAGAAGTGGCCTAGGTATAGAAGAATTAAAAGAAACAGTTCACAAAGTTATTATAGGTAAAATTACACCTATACCTAAAATAGTAATATATGAAGATTACATTGAGGAAAGAATTAAGTCTATACAACCTTTCATTGATAAAAAAATAAATTATACAAGCTCAAGATGGCTTGCTTTAAGATTTGTAGATGGTGATACAAAATTAATAGATTTCCTCTCTAATAATATAGATAATGAATCTTTAAAAGAACTATTAAAAATGATAAATTCATCTACTACATATGATGATAAGCTAAACATAAGAGATAATATTTCAAATAATATTTATAAAAAAGCAGAAGAAATAAGTTATAAATATATAAAAGAAAATAAAGCTAAAATAAATAGAGACAGGTTGATTGATAACTACATTACTTCAAAAATTTTTGGTATTCCACTAATGCTTTTAACTTTAGCAATAGTGTTTTGGATTACTATTGCTGGAGCTAATGTACCTTCTGCCATGATAGCAGACTTACTCTTTAGCATACAAGATAAGCTCACCTTATGGTTTAACAATATAAATGCCCCCCAATGGCTTCATGGAGTTCTAATACTTGGACTTTATAGAACTCTAGCTTGGGTTATATCTGTCATGCTTCCTCCAATGGCAATATTTTTCCCTTTATTTACAATACTTGAGGATTTAGGGTATCTGCCGCGAGTGGCCTTTAATCTTGATCATCTATTTAAGAAAGCTTGTGCTCATGGTAAACAGTGTTTAACAATGTGTATGGGATTTGGATGTAATGCAGCCGGTATAATATCCTGCAGAATAATAGAATCTCCAAGAGAACGTCTTATAGCAATTTTAACTAACAACTTAGTTCCATGCAATGGAAGATTTCCTACTTTAATAGCTATATCTAGTATATTCCTTGTTGTTACAAACAGTAACAATACAAGTTTTTTACCCGCAGTAGCTATAACAGCATTAGTTGTCATAGGTATATTTATAACTCTATTAGTGTCTTATATGCTGTCCAAAACTATATTAAAAGGAGTTCCTTCCAGTTTTACTTTGGAACTTCCCCCTTATAGAGTACCTCAAATAGGTAGGGTTTTATATACTTCCATAATCGACAGAACTATATTTGTACTCTGGAGAGCCATAGTAGTTGCTGCTCCAGCTGGTGCTATAATTTGGATACTTAGCAATATATATATTGGTAACTTAAGCATTGTAGGTCATATTGCTGCCTTTCTAGATCCTTTTTCTAAGCTTATTGGTCTTGATGGATTTATATTAATGGCATTTATATTAGGATTACCTGCCAACGAAATAGTACTTCCAGTATTATTAATGTGCTATTTATCAACTGGTTCTCTCATTGAATTTGAAAGTATAGAATCTTTAAAAAAAATATTATTAAATCATGGTTGGACTTATCTTACAGCACTTAATACTATGTTGTTTAGCTTACTGCACTGGCCATGTGCTACCACTCTTTTAACTATAAAGAAGGAGACAGGAAGTTTAAAATGGACAGCACTAGCAGCACTTATCCCAACTAGCATAGCAATTATTGTGTGTTTCATGACAACTATAATATTTAAAATTTTAAATTTAAGTTAGCCTTAAATCTTATCAAGTTCTTCTAAGCTTGGATGGATTTCATTTACAAAAATATTTTTTCCGTTTAAGCCTTAGAAGAACTTATCTAGTCACCAAACAGCGCTTATCCCTTACTATATATGTACTTATTTAACTATTTTCGTATATTGTTTTGATTCCAATATAACATCATTTTTAACATAACTTATGGTTACATTTTTCATCTTTATTATGTTTCCACTATATCCATATAGTTGTACAGAAACATCCTCTTGAGAAATTTTATCTTTAATCTTATCTGCAATATCAAAAACTGTCATAGTATACATACCTTTATCTTTTTTCAGTCCATCCTCACAGACATTAAGTATTAACTTTATATCCACAAATACATTTTTTATATTAACCTGTGAATCGGTTTCATTTTTCAATATATTTAAATTTTTATATTGCTCCATTAGCCTTATCCTCCTATAACCTATAATAGTGTATATTTACATTGAAACTATCTATTTTTTTCATATATTTATTATAAGATAAAAATGTGTAAACATAAGGTTTTTTACTTTAGTATGACAATAGTATGGCAAGTTTTTCTCTACCATACTATTTAATTGTCCGAGTTTCTACATTAAACATAAGCCAATTATCCTACTGTATTGTAGCAAATTATTTATATACTGTCTACTTTATATCAATAAATCTGTAAAAAGCAAAAATAGAACAATATAAAATTGTGGTGATTAGTATAGCAAAATAAAAACACTAAGTCTGAAACCTAGTGTTTTCAATGGGTAAGTAAGTCTATAAGCCGAGTTCTGTATTAGACAATCATCTATCTAGGCCTATTGTTACCAATAGGCTCCAGCGATACTACCCGAAAGCAAAGCGGGCCACTTTTTAATATGCTTTCCTATTCGATCTTGCTTCAGGTGGGGTTTACATAGCCGCAAAGTCACCAATGCGCTGGTGAGCTCTTACCTCGCCTTTCCATCCTTACTGAAGCAATAATTTCTTGTTGCTTCAGCGGTATATTTCTGTTGCACTTTCCTTCAGGTCACCCTGACTGGGTATTACCCAGCACCCTGCCCTATGAAGCTCGGACTTTCCTCTCCTGTAATTATACAGCAGCGATTGTCTGGCTTACTTACGAATTAAATAATATCATAGTTAATAATACATTACAATAAAAATCTGAAATAAATCCTAAGTTAAATTAGATAACAATTAAAAATATCTGTTAATTTTAAGATATTTTATTACAACTTATTATCCTTCCACAGTTATCACAGTAAACTATACCTCTATGATTTTTTACATTATCTATAGTCATAGCAGATACTTTCATTTTACACCCCAAACATACCCCCTCTGATAATCTGGCAGCCCCTGTTCCTTTAATAGAGGATAGCTGATTAAACTTATCCAACAATTCCTTTGGAATCCGCTTCTCAATATCGAGAATATTCTGCTGAGCTTTTTCTATATTTTGTTTAATTTTAATTATTTTTTCACTACTGGTTTTTTTGTTTTTATGAAAATCAGCTTTGAGAGTAATTAGTCTTTTCCCACTACATCCCTTTTGTTGTAACAACTCTTCCTCTTCATATAATAGTTTTAGATTTTTCTCCTCTAATTCTTTCATTTTACTTACTTTTAATTCAATAGATTTTTCCAACGAATTAATCAATTTCAAATCATATTTTAAATTTCTATATAATTTATCCTCTTCAGAAGTTATTTCTTGCTTAATAATATTCAGTTTATTTTCAACATTTTCTATTTCTATTTTATTTTCTTTTAGTTTAGTATCTATAGATTTATATTTTTCTTTTTCCTGTTCAAATTCATTCTTTATTTTTTTCATAGAATGAATACCTAAATCAATTTTTAATTCTTTTTTACATTTCTTTATTATTTCCTTATTATCTTGAATTTCAACGAGCAAATCCAGCATAATACTACCCTCCTTATTAAATTAATTTATCTTCAAATATATGATATTATTACTAAATTAAAAAAGCAGAAATGAACTCACCCTCATTTCTACTTATATTTATACGGACTTCTATTTACTTTTGATAAAATTACAGTATTACAAAATCCATCAAATTCTATTTTTTGCATTAAAACCTCTGCTATTTTTCTCATAGCAGGCCATTCTGTTTCAAAGTGGCCGGCATCAATTACAGCAATTCCTTCTTCTTGAAAATCACTTACATAATGATAAGTAGTATCTCCAGTAATTATACATTCTACACCTAATAGCTTTGCAGAATTAAAATAGCTTTCTCCACTTCCATTTATAACTGCTATTTTATTTATAATTTGGGATTCGCTTCCTGAATATCTCAGCGTGGAAATATTTAAATTATTCTTTACTTTATCGCAGAGTTCTCCTAGTGTAATAGGAACCTTAAGCTCACTAATCCTCCCTATACCACAGTGATCTTCTCCATAATTTTTGATCTCTGAAGGATCAATGATATGACAGCAAGTCAACTGAAGTAATTCCATAATAATATCATTAATCCCTCCTTTTACAGAGTCCAGATTAGTATGAGCAGAATATAGATTTATGTTATTTCTTATTAACTCTATTATCTTCCTGCCAGTTAAAGTATCTGTAGTTACACTATCTGGCCTTTTAAACAATAACGGATGATGGGTAAGTATGAGATTACACTTATTTTGTTTTGCTTCTTCTATTACCTCTAAAGTACAATCTAAAGCTATCAATATAGAAGTTACTTCACTCTTCATGTCTCCTACCATGAGCCCTACATTATCATAACTTTCTTTAAGTATAGACGGAGCATATTTTTCTATTATATTATGTATATCTTCTACCCTTAAATACATTCTATCAGCTCCTGCAATTTTTCTATTTTACTTAATAAATTTACTTTTCTTTTATTTGCCAGTTTCGTATCTTTATTTATATTCAAAATTATCTTATTATAATTGTCAATTTTATTCTTTAAAAATTTAAAAACAAGGCTGTGTTTCTTTTTTATTAATACTTCTCCTACTTCATAAAATATACTGTCTATATATTTAATATCTTCATCATATTTTACTTTTATTATCTCATAAAATTTATTTTCGTCAATACACAATTCTTCATCTAATATTTTAAATCCACTATTATATATATACTTTCTTAATACCTGGGAATGCTGCATAGGTTGAAGAATTAATGATTTTGCGCTCTTGAACACTTCAAGATCTTCTTCTATTATGTCCCTTATAAGATTTCCTCCCATACCTGCAATTACTATTTCCTCAGCTTCCCCCGGAATTATAGTTGAAAGCCCTCTACCTAATCTGCAGTTTATTTTATCTTCCAATTTATGAAGCTTTATATTAAACTCCGCTTTTTTTATAGGTCCTTTATTTATATCAGAAGCTATAGCTCTCCTACAAATTTTATTCTTTACTAGATAAATAGGCACATAGCCATGATCTGTTCCTATATCTGCCATACATTGGCAGTTATCCACCATATTTAATAAAGTTTTAAGTCTTAAACTAATTTCCATATAATTCTCCATTCTAAAGTGGCTTATTGAAAATCATAAGATTCAATATTATCTAAATGTATAAATTATCTTTATCTGCATAACTAAAAAAATTATTGAAACTATCAATGCTGCATATAAAAACTTATAAGAATATTTTTCATCATATCTAGAATAAATATGTCCTGCATAATACATACAAAACAATACCCCCATGTTTAAGAGACCATAACTCATTTGTTTAAATGCAAACTGCCTACCTGTCCCAAATTCTACGGTCGTAAAATTAGGCCGAAAACTAAGAGGCATTTTATCAGGTAAATTTCCATGAAGATATAATATTATTGGTTCTAAAGTAATTAAAATTATAATTATAGCAGTAATTACAAATGGTATAAAGAACTTTTGTTTTCTACTTGGATTAACAATTTTACTTAATTTGTTTTCCCATTCTGAATAAAATATATTTCTTCTATTCAACTCCATTTCAAATTCATAAAAATTTTCCGGGGACAAAGCATAACTTGTTGTGTCTGTTTTTAAATATATAACATTTTCAGTTGAAGTGACAAACATCTGCGTATTACCTATTTTATGAATAAAGGATTTACCTATGGCAAATTTATTTTTACCATATCCCGATACCTTTACTCCCTTAATTCTACCCTTTGACTTCTGATACATTTGAATATTATCAAAAGAAATTTTTTCATTTTTAAGTTTTAAAATGCTAGTTATATATAAATTTTCTGTATCTATAAAATATTTTAATGTTCCACAGACTATAATATAATATAACTGATATAGATTAATGGCTATTAAAGTGAATTTTAAAAGAATGGATATCTCATAAGAATCTACATAATGTATTAAAAATATTAATAAACTATTATATAAAATAGACACACCCAATATAATGTATACCCCTATCCCTTTTGCTGACTTATAAATTTTCACACTGTTCACCACCTTTTCGATACCCATTATAACACAAACTGCACTTTTCACTAAAATGATATCCTATATATAAAAGCACCCTGCAAATGGTGCTTTAATCTAGATAATCCTTTAATTTTTTACTTCTGCTTGGATGTCTCAACTTTCTAAGTGCTTTTGCCTCTATCTGCCTTATTCTTTCTCTAGTTACATTAAATTCTTTTCCCACTTCTTCTAAAGTCCTTGCTCTTCCATCATCTAATCCAAATCTTAACCTTAATACTTTTTCCTCTCTTGGAGTTAAAGTATCCAGTACATTTATGAGCTGTTCTTTAAGCATAGTAAAAGCTGCTGCTTCTGCTGGAGCCGGAGCCTCATCATCAGGTATAAAGTCTCCCAGATGGCTATCTTCTTCTTCTCCAATTGGAGTTTCTAACGATACTGGTTCCTGTGCTATTTTCATAATTTCCCTGACTTTATCCACGGGCATCTCCATTATCTTAGCTACTTCCTCTGCATGCGGTTCTCTTCCCAGTTCTTGAAGTAACTGTCTTGAAACTCTTATAAGCTTATTTATGGTTTCCACCATATGAACTGGTATTCTTATAGTTCTAGCCTGATCTGCTATTGCCCTTGTAATTGCCTGCCTTATCCACCAGGTTGCATAAGTACTAAACTTAAATCCTTTCCTATAATCAAATTTTTCCACCGCCTTTATAAGACCTAAATTCCCTTCCTGAATTAAATCTAAAAAAAGCATTCCCCTTCCCACATACCTTTTTGCTATACTGACTACTAGTCTTAAATTAGCTTCTGCTAATTTCTTTTTGGCAATTTGATCTCCTTCTTCTATTTTTTTTGCAAGGGACATTTCTTCTTCAGGTAAAAGCAAAGGTACTTTACCTATTTCCTTTAGATACATTCTTACGGGATCATCTATGGCAATGCCTTCTGGAACCGATAAATCTAAATTTTTTTCATTTAATTCTAGCTCATTCATATCTCCATTCACTTCTATTCCCATAGATTCAAGTACCTCATATATTTTTTCTATTTGCTGTGGACTTAAATCTACTTCTTGTAATTCATCCATTATTTCTTTATAAGTTAAAGTGCCGTTTTTTTTACCTTTTTCTATGAGCTTCTTAACTAATTTTACTTTTGCACTTTTATCTTTCATTTACTTGCCTCCCTTGACCATTACTGTATTTCACCTATTCTTTTTTGTATTCCCATCAACTGTTGTGCAAACTTCAGAGATTCTTCCAAATTTCCTTTAGATTCATATTCCTTTATTTTTCCAATAATATTTTTTTTATATTCTTCCAATTTATATTTTTTTATTCTATTTATAAAATTATGTAACATATTCATCCATTCTTCATTATCATATTGAACTTCTGTTTCCATAATATTTATCCATTCTTTAGACGTATCTATATCTACACATTTTAATTCTATATACTTTTTTCTTTTTTGTGCATCGTCATACTTCATATTTTCAATTATATATTCATATATTTTTTTATGACTTTCTAGTATAAGTTCACCATTTCCTATTTTATTCAAACTATATTTAAAAGCTTCATCATTTTCTAGTATAAGCTTCAAAAAAGCTCTCTCTGCCTTTAAATATGCGGGTTCTAAATATAATTTTTGTCCAAAACCCATATCTATATTCATATTTACATCTTTTTTTACATTTTTTTGTGCATTTATATTCAACATGTCATGAAGTATCTGTTCCTTTATACCTGTATCTTCCCATAACTTCTTTATATGTATTTCTCTTTCTATGGGATTTAACTCGACCAATATTTTTAACACTTTTTCTGTATACTTTGCAATATCTTGTGAATTATTGAAATCTATATTCTTTTTTATATTTTTAATTCTATACTCTATTAAATCATCAGCTTCTTGTATAAGCTCCATAAATGATTCTCTTCCATTATTTCTAATAAATTCATCTGGATCTTTTCCCTGAGGTATAGATAGAATCTTCACCTCTAAGCCTACATTTTTAAGTATGCTCATACTTCTCAATGTAGCTATTTCACCTGCCTTATCCGCATCATAGGATAATATTACCTTATCTACATATTTTGCCATGAGCTTTGCCTGATTTACAGTAAGAGCTGTTCCTAAAGAAGCTACAACATTTTTTATACCATATTGATGGAGAGATATACAATCCATGTACCCTTCTACAATTATGAGAGTTCTAGATGTATTGCTTTTTATAGCAAAATTTAACCCATAGAGATTTACACCTTTTTTAAATAAAGGAGTTTCTGGTGAATTTAAGTATTTGGGCTTTGAATTATCTAATACCCTACCTCCAAATCCTATTATCTTTCCCCTATAGTCAAATACCGGAAACATTATTCTATTTCTAAATCTATCATAATAATTTCCTTTTTCACTTTTAATTATAAGTCCATTTGAAACCATATCTAACTCTGTAAATCCTTTGTCTTTTAAAAAATTCATCATATGATTCCAACTATCATTAGAATATCCAAGACCAAATTTTATTATGGTATGTTCCGTTATACCCCGGTTTAATAGATATGATTTAGCGGATTTATTCTTATTTAGAGAATAAAAAAAATATCTAGCTGCCTCTACATTTAACTTATATAAATTCTCAAATGTACTTTTTCTATTATTTTTATTTTTACTTAAGTCTATATCTATATTTACTCTATCTGCCAACAATTCTATTGCTTCTAAAAAGTTTAAATTTTGTGACTTCATTATAAAAGTTATTACATTGCCTGCCTCTCCACATCCGAAACATTTATATATTTGCTTATCTCTAGACACACTAAAAGAGGGAGTTTTTTCATTATGAAAGGGACATAGCCCCAAATAATTCCTACCTGATCTTTTTAGCTTTACCTTTTCAGATATTACATCTACTATGTCATTTTCCTCTTTGATTCTTTGAATGACATCTTCCGATATCACTAAATTCCCCCCTATCTTAAATTATTACGCTCAAGAATAAATATATTCGACATAAATTACTATATTCCTTCCTTAAAAATAAATATTTTTCTTTTTTTAATAAGAATATATTATATATAATATATTCTTTATAAAAATTAAATATCCTTCTGTGAAAATAAATAATTAATTTAATATTAAATTAATTATTTATCTAATATATAAATTAGTTTTATTATATTTATATTCGTATTTTACCCATATAATAGTAAAAATTATTCTTCAATATATAACAAATTTAGGCATATATATGTTATTAAATTGCATAATACAATAGTCATCACTCATACCAGCTATATAATCTGATACTCCCCTATAAAGTCCTTCATTCTCAACAATACCTATATAAAATTCAGGCATTTTATCTGGATTTTTTAAAAAATAATTAAATACTTGTTCTAGTACAAATTTAGCTTTATTTCTCTCATCCTCAAGTATATTACCTCTATAGATTTTTTTAAACATAAATTCCCTTAGTGTATTTAAGGCTTCAAATACTTCCTCACTTAGAGATACCTCTCTCACTCCTTTTTCAATGTTCTCTATAGTAGTATAAATGCAATCTTTCACAAGTGTGTCTATTCTTTCACTATTAGTATTTCCTAGTATTTTCACTGAATATGAAGGAATCTGTTCATCTTCTAACAGTCCTGCTCTTATAGAATCATCTATATCATGATTTATATAGGCTATTTTATCACTATACCTAACTACCTGTCCCTCTAATGTCATAGCTTTTGACTTACTTGAAAAACCACTGTGATTTAATATTCCATCTAAAACTTCTTCAGTTAAGTTTAATCCTAAACCTAGTTTTTCTATTTTGGTAAGTACACGTACACTATTTTCACTGTGATTAAATCCTCTAGGCAAAAGTTTATTTAATAATTCTTCTCCGCTGTGGGCAAAAGCTACATGGCCTATATCATGTCCCATTGCTATGGCTTCTATTAGATCTTCATTTAATCCTATCCCCTTACCTATACTTTTACCTATTTGATTTACTTCCAATGTATGGGTAAGCCTGGTTCTATAATGATCCCCTTGAGTCTTTATATATACCTGAGTTTTATGTTTAAGTCTCCTAAAAGACTTGCTATGTATTATTCTATCTCTATCTACCATATAATCAGTTCTAATATTGTCTTTTTCTTCATTTATCTTTCTTCCCTTGCTGTTAGAAGAAAAAGCAGCTTCTTTTATTAGCATCAACTTTTCTTTATCTTCTATTTTTTGTCTTATATTCATATAAATCATCTCCTAAACTTTATTATTTAAGATTGCTTTTTTAACAAGGAACGTATATTGTAAAAAACTTTCTAATATTATTATAAGGAAAGAACTTTTTAAGGAGTTTTTGTATGGATTTATTGTCTGAGGAAAATGTAAAAGAACATGTACTGCCTAAATACAATATGGCAAATGCAGATATAACCAGAATTAAATTTAAAGACACAAACAAACAAAGAGCAGTGTATAAAATATCTTATTTAAATAAAAATTATTGCTTAAAAAAAGTATATTTTGACGAAGGAAATTTGCTCTTTGTATACTCCGCAATAGAATGGCTATTTAGAAATAACATAAATGTTCCGAGAATATTGCCCACAATTCACAAGGAACGCTTTGTAAAATACAATAATATGCTTTTCATATTAACACCCTGGATAGATGGTATAAAATGCGATTATGACAACAGTTCCCATTTATTTAGCACTACTTTAAACCTAGCAAAAATGCACAATAGATCTAAAAACTTTATTCCAATAGATAAAAGTTATAAAAGAAATAATTTTCAAAATATATATACATCCTTTGAAAAACATTTTAGACAACTTTTAAATTGTTCAAATTTATCTTTCAGATATCAAGACAAATTTTCTAAATTATTTTTAAAGAATTTTGAAGTCAACTCCACCTTAGCAGAAATAGCACTTACAGTATCTTCTAATATAAACTATAATAATTTGACTACTTCCCTTTGTCACTTAGATTATGTAAATAAAAATATAATATTCGATAACAATAATAAAATTTGGGTAATAGATTTTGATAAATGCAGCATAGATTATTGCTCTCATGATTTATCTTACTTCTTAAGAAGATTTCTAAAGAGAAATAATATTAACTGGGATTTAAATACAGCTATAAAATGCTTATCTCTTTACGAAGAAGTCTCCAGTTTAACTTTGGACGATTATAAGTATATCATTTCTTACCTATCCTTTCCTCAAAAATTTTGGAAAATATCCAGAGACTACTATAATAATATAACAAAATGCAACATGAGTTCTTTTTTTTATTTATTAAAAAAAGCTTCTAATAATACTATTAATCAATTAGAATTTACAATAGGCCTCGGAAAATATACAGAAAAAAAATTTAATACTACAATTAATTAATCACTATCAAGACACATTTAAACTGATACCTTTTATAAAATAACTAAACCGACCTCTTCATAGATAGGAAGAGGTCGGTATTATTAGGCAGTGATTTAAAATATATAATTACTATTTATGTAATTTTAACTTATAATTTATTTTCTATAAAATACTCTTCTATACTTTGGAAGCATTTATTTACCATAAATTTTATTTCCTCTTCATTAATAATGTATGGAGGAATAAAATAAAGAACATTTCCAATAGGTCTTAATAATAACCCCTTACTAAGAGCAATCTTATAAATCTCATACCCTACTCTCATCTCCCAAGGATAGTTTTTTTTGGTGAACTTGTCTTTTACTATTTCAACAGCTGTTATCATACCTATATTTCTAACTTCACCTATATGTTTTGATACTTTTGCCTTTTCCAATGTAAGTTTTTTTATTAGATTACCTTTTTTTCGATTGTTTTCAATAATATTATCCTCTTCTAATATTTTTAAACTTTCTAAGGCAATGGCACAACTTGTGGCATTACCTGCATAGGTATGGCTGTGAAGAAATGCTTTTTGCTCATTATAATCACCATAGAAGCAATCATATATTTCATCTGTTGTCATAACCACGGACATAGGCATATATCCCGCAGAAATTCCCTTTGAAAGGCACATAAAGTCTGGACTTATTTGGGCATGATTACAAGCAAACATCTCTCCAGCTCTGCCAAAACCAACTGCAATCTCATCTGCAATAAGATGCACATCGTATTTATCACAGATTTTACGCAGTTTCTCTAAATAATTAGGTGAATATATCTTCATACCTGCAGCTCCTTGAACCATTGGTTCAATTATTACAGCACTTATTTCATCATGTTTTTCTTCCATACATTTTTCCATATCTGCAAAGCACTCTGCATTACAATTATCTCTAGTACAGCCATATCTACACCTATAACAATCTGGCCCCTCTACTCTTATAGTGTCTAAAAGAAGAGGGTTGTATATCTTATTGTACTCATCAATATCACAAACAGACAAAGCACCTAAAGTTTCTCCATGATATGCATCGCTCAAAGCCGCAAATCTTTTCTTTTTAGTGTTTCCCTTTTGCATATGATAATGGAAACTCATCTTTAAAGCTATTTCTACCGCTGAAGAACCATTATCAGAAAAAAATACTTTCGCTAGTCTATCTGGCGTTATATTTACCAGCTTTTCTGATAAATCTACTGCAGGCTTATTCGAAAAATTTGCAAATATAACGTGTTCAATATTATCTATCTGTTTTTTTATAGTCTCGTTAATTCTTTTATTACTGTGACCTAAGGTGTTTGTCCACCAAGATGATACACAGTCTAAATATCTATTTCCCTCAATATCATAAAGCCAAACCCCTTCTCCCTTTTCTATAACTATAGGATTAAATTCCTCATAATCCTTCATTTGTCCACAAGGATGCCATATGTATTTTAAATCTCTTTTTACATAGTCATTCATAGTCACACCTCAATTTTTATTATAATTGTTCCATATGCTTTATTATGTTCTCAGCACTAAACGCCTTTTCAGAATGTATTCTTATAGCTTCTATCTCGTTATCATTCATATCCTTTATATTCTTAAGCTTTGCTACAATAGGTAGTTTAGTGATTTTTTCTATCATTCCAATATTATCATCATAAAATAAATCCTTTTCATATTTGTTTATTATAATGCCTTCAATTTTAATCCCTAAATTTTCTATATATTTTGCTGTAAGCACTGTATGATTTATTGTTCCAAGCCCAGCACTTGCCACAATAATAACGCTCATATTTAAATCCTTAATAAGATTTCCAATAGTATATACTCCTCTTCCATCATCTATCAATGGACACACTATTCCACCACTGCCCTCAGCAATTATAAAATCATACTTTTCCTTTAAATAAACATATTTTTCTTTTACTATATCTAAATCCATGGGGTTATTCTCCAACCTTGCTGCAAGGTGAGGAGATACTCCAGTCCTATAAACATAAGGTGTGATATTTTCATAGGGTTCTTCTAATTTACTCACATCACTTACAAGCTTAGTATCGCTAGGAATAAGCTTATTGTCTATTTCTAAAGCACCACTTAGGGCTGCTTTAAAGTAAACAGCATTATATCCCCTGCTCCTCAGAACATGCATAAGTCCAGCAGTTACAACAGTCTTACCAATATCAGTATCCGTCCCAACTATAAATATACCCTTAGCCATTTTTTCTACCCTCCATCTTTAATTTACATATTTCTTTCGCTTAAGGAACTCCTTCATATATTAATATGTCCACTTTTTGTTAATGCAGGTAATATTTTTGTTGAAATATAGGCCGTAAATATCGTTAGTACCAAATCTCCAGCTATGCAAACTACAAAACCATAAAAAAATGCAAAATAAAAGGAAATGTTTTTCCCTAAATATAAATTATAACTAATATATAAATATACCACTCCAAATAAATATATAAAAAACAAACCTGAGAGCAGCATAAATATTGCCTTGATAAAAGTTAGCTCTTTAACATTTTCTCTTATTTTACCTATGACATAAGCCGCTATAATAAAACCTATAAGATAGCCAAAAGTAGGTTTAAATATATAATTAAAGCCACCTCCTTCAGTAAAGACAGGTACACCAACAAGTCCAATAATAACATAAACTATTTGTGATAAAGCCCCTAGCTTTGAGCCTAAAATTATACCAGCTAAAGCACAAAATAGATATTGCAGAGTAAAAGGAACATATGGTATTGGTATCCTAATAAATGCTCCAATTGCTGTTAAAGCTGCAAACATGGCTACTAAAATTAAATTTCTTGTATTTCTCATAAAACATTCTCCTATTCCAACATTTGCTTGTACGTATCAATAATACTAAATAATCTCCTTATAGTCAACCTTTATTTTAAATTTGGTTTACAATGTACTTGCAGCCAGATATTTTCACCTATCAGACTATGAAAAATTTTTAACCTACTCAACTGTAAAACAAGATACTACTTTGTAAATTAAAATACAATGTTTGTAATCAACAGCTAAATATTTGTAAACGAAATGCAGTTTTATCGTTTATCTTTCGAGAAGAACTGTCTTTAACATGATGTCACTGGCTGCAACCGGTGCACACCTAAGTTTTGTTAAAACTTCTTCTCCAACGATAAATATCTCATAAAAATAACGCAACAAAAAAGACTGGCTCCTCACCAATCTTTTTATAAACCAGGATGCAATCTCCTTAGCATATATATTTAATTAAAAATTTTATAACTCAAATAAAATTAAAGGGCTGGAATTTATTTTACAATTGAGCATCAATTATTCTAAAAACAGTTTTAAATCTTCATCAACAGTTCCAATTCCCGCTATTTTAAAGTTTTCTATTAAGACTTTAGCCACATTTGGTGAAAGAAAAGCTGGAAGCGTTGGTCCTAGGTGAATGTTTTTAACCCCAAGGTGTAATAATGCTAATAATACTATTACAGCTTTTTGCTCATACCATGCTATATTATAGGATATTGGAAGTTTATTAACATCATCCAATCCAAATGCTTCCTGAAGTTTTAATGCAATTACAACTAGTGAATATGAATCATTACACTGGCCTGCATCAAGTACTCTTGGTATTCCACCGATATCTCCAAGTTCCAGTTTGTTATATTTGTATTTTGCACATCCTGCAGTTAATATAACTGTATCCTTAGGCAGCTTTTCTGCAAATTCAGTATAGTAGTTTCTTGATTTTGCTCTACCATCACAACCAGCCATTACAAAAAATCTCTTTATTGCACCAGTTTTAACAGCATCTACAACTTTATCAGCAAGAGCCAATACTTGGTTGTGAGCAAATCCACCCACAATTTCTCCCTTTTCTATTTCAGTTGGAGCACTGCATTTTTTAGCCATAGCAATTAATTCTGAAAAATCCTTATTTCCAGCTTCATCTGCTTGAATATGCTTGCAGCCCGGTACAGCAGTTGCCCCTGTGGTGAATAATCTATTCTTATATGAATTTTTTGGAGGGATTACACAGTTTGTAGTCATTAAAATTACTCCATTGAATTTTTCAAACTCTTCTCCCTGCTTCCACCATGCATTTCCATAGTTTCCTGCAAAGTGAGCATACTTCTTGAATTCTGGGTAATACTGTCCTGCAAGCATTTCACCATGAGTATAAACATCTACTCCTGTTCCTTCTGTCTGCTCTAATAGCATCTGAAGATCCTTCAAATCATGGCCGGAAATCAGTATCCCCGGATTATTTCTAACTCCAATATTAACTTTTGTAATTTCAGGATTTCCATAGGTTTCCGTATTAGCCTTATCAAGTAAAGCCATAGTAGTGACACCATATTTTCCTGCTTCTAATGAAAGTGCAACTAAATCATCCGCTGATAATGAATCATCTAATGTGGCAGCTAGAGCCTTAGCTATAAATCCATGAACCTCTACATCATTATATCCTAAGTTCATAGCATGCTTCATATATGCTGATAGGCCCTTAAGGCCATATATTATAAGTTCTCTTAAGCTCCTTATATCCTCATTTTTAGTTGCCAATACCCCAACTTGCTCAGCCTTAGCATCAAATTCACTAATATTATCAGATGACCATACTGCTGCATCAGTAATAGTGATTTCACTTGATGCCGTTTTTAATAACTTTTTAAATATTCCACTAATACCCTTGGTTTCTCCAAGTTGTCCACCAACTTTTATAACTTTATCTTTTAATTCTTTTCTTAATTTTAAAGTTTCCTTTACCCTATTTAAAAGTACTTGTCTATCAAAGTTAGCATTAGTAATTGTAGCAAATAAGCTTTCCGTTATATACTTGTCCACATTAGCATCAATTACTCCAACTTTTCTTCCTTCATTACTCACTACTGCCAATCCCTTTGTTACATAAACCAATAAATCCTGAGCTTTTGCTACATCTGCGGTTTTCCCGCATACACCTTTTACAGTACATCCCTTTCCCCCTGCAGCTTCCTGACATTGAAAACAAAACATATTTGACATAATTATACCTCCCTGTTTATTATTTACTATCTTTCCCTTGTAATTTCTATAGGATTATTATATTATAGAAATTAAAACAATTCGGTAACTTAGGATACGAAAAGGATGATAATTAAATGATAAAATCATATATTGAAATAATAAAAGATTCTCCTTTATTTTACGGCATAAAAAAAGAAGAACTCTTTTACTTGTTACAATGCTTAACTCCTAAAATACATAGTTTTAGTAAAAATGAATGTATAGTAAATTCAGGTGAATCAGTTGACAGATTTGGTATAGTTTTAGAAGGGGAAGCAATTATCCTCAAAGAAAACTCTGAAGGAAATAGAGTAATTATTTCTGTAGTAAAAAAAGGAGATTTATTTGGGGAAATGTTGGTATTTTCAAGTCGTAAAATATGGCCGGCAACAGTGAGAGTACAGAACACTTGCAAAGTTCTATTTCTTACAAACTCAGACCTTATAGCTAGATGTGGAAAGATGTGTCCATGGCATACCGCAATGCTGCAAAATTTTATGAATGTAATATCAGATAAAGCATTATTATTGAATAAAAAAGTTGAATATCTTTCAATTAAAAGTATACGGGGCAAAATATGTTCATATTTGTTGGAACAATATCAAAATGCCAAAAACAACACTATAATTTTACCCTTAAAGCGGAACGAACTCGCTGATTTTTTAAATGTATCAAGACCATCTATGTCAAGAGAAATGTGCCGAATGAGAGATGAAGGTATAATTGATTTTCATTTGTCTACATTTAAAATAAAGGATATTCAAGCCTTGCAGAGCTTTTGCGAATATTAAAAAATATTGTTCCATAGAAATTATATAATACCACTTTAATTAATAACAACAATAATTCAATATCACAAATTATAGTTAAAAAACGGGCACTAATGCCCGTTCCTCAGCTCATCTATTACCAATTAATATTTTCTTGTATCTCAACTTTATTCCCTGGTTTTACATCTTTTAATGCCCATCTTTTAAATTCATGATACCCGGTTCTATCTACAATATATCCAATATGTTCTTTTCCTAATGGCGCATCTTTATCAATATATTCTTCTATATAATCATAAGTATTTAATATAATTTTTATTATACTCTCTTCATCTATCCATTTGGCAAAATCTTGAGCAAGTCTTGGATTTTTCTTTCCCGTTCTTCCCATTATGACTAGCTTAAAGTATTTTTCATCACTTCTTGTCCATGCACCTGTTGGACATTTTCCAACACATTCTCCACATCCAATACACTTGTCATGGTCTCTTACAACCTTAAAACTTCCAAATGTTAGTGCTCCTGTGGATCTTTTCTTGCAGTTCTTAACACAGGCTTGGCAGCCTATGCATCTGTAGCTGTCATATTGTGTTTCAGTCATTCCTATAATTCCAAAGTCCTGCATTCTAGTTTTTATACAATCATTTGGACATCCAGTTAAGGCAATTTTAACATGACGATCGTTAGGGAAAATAGCCTTTTCTATCCTCTTTGCAAATGCGGAAGTGTTATAATTAGCAAAAGGACATACCATATTTCCTATACATGCAGATACATTTCTTGTACCGGAGGAGGCATATCCTGTAGTTGAGTATTTATTTTTCAATGCTATGTCCTCCTTCCTTAAAGACTATAATTTAATAGTACCATATTTTACATTCTAGTCAAAATAAAAAGACCTAAGTTAATAAGTCTTTGTGACACATAAGTTTTCATATTATAACTTAAATCAATAAAATAGTTTTATACATTTATATAACCTTCCAAATAAGAAATAGCTTGACCTGATATTTCTATATTTTCTCCTTTATCAGTGCAATATAATTTCCCTCCTCTATCAGATAACTGATATGCTACGAATTCATTCTTATTTAAAATCCTCTTCCAATACGGAACTAATATACAATGTGCTGAACCTGTCACAGGATCTTCATTTATTCCTGACTTTGGGGCAAAATATCTTGATACAAAATCTACTTCATTACCTTTAGCCGTTACTATTATTCCAAATACATCTAGTTTCTTTAATTCCTCCATATTTAATCTAAGACTTTTTATATCTTCTTCTTTTTCGAACACTGCCATGTAGTCTCTAGACCTATATACTTCTTTAGGTTTTTTTCCTAGTCCTCTTATTAATTCTTCTGGTATTTCACTTTTTTCTCCTTCTCTTGATGGGAATATCATTGTAATCAACTTATCTTTTTTTAGTACCTTCAAAATTCCACTCTTTGTATTAAAACTTATCTCATTTGAATTTTTATTTAAATACTCAAATATAGTGTAAGCAGCTGCTAATGTGGCATGCCCACATAGGTCAATCTCTTCTTCTGGGGTAAACCATCTCAACTCATACATATCATCCTTTTTTGTAAAAAAAGCAGTTTCAGATAAATTATTTTCTTTAGCAATCTTTTGCATTAAACCATCTTCAATCCACTTTTCTAATGGGCATACTGCTGCCGGATTCCCTTTAAATTCCTCCTTTGTGAATGCATCAATCTGATAAATTGGTATTCTCATTTCCACCGCTCCCCCATTATTAACAGTTATTCTATAAAACCAAAATTAATTCATTTATTATATATTCGATAATAATAAAATGGCTTTTCTTCTGTATCTCTACTATTTGAAATCATTTTAATATCAAGCTTAGTAAATCCACATTTTTCGACTACTCTTTGGGATCCTATATTATCAGGTTCAATAATAGCTATTAGATACCTAAGTTTTAAGTTATTAAATGCCCATTCTATTATTGCCTTTGAAGCCTCAGTTATGTACCCATTATTACTATGATATTCGGAAATAAAATATGCTATTTCTATTTCATTATTAACCTCCTCCTTATTTCCAATATCCACCATACCTATAAGTTCTTTACTTGCTTTTAGGGTAACTGCAAGCATTATTCTTGCAATATATTTTGTTGATTTGGTGTAATACTCTTGAATCCAGATTACCCATTCTTTTCTCTCTTCTTTTGTTCTTTTCCAATCAGACATCCATTTTAATATATAAGGCTGACTGCAAATATGATGTAATTCCTCCACATCATCTGCAGTAAATTGTCTCAATATAAGTCTTTCAGTCTCAACATAAATACTCATTCTTGACTTTCTCCCTTTATAATAATTATCTATAAAACTCGTAATTATTTACACCTGCATGTATTTTTAAAATTATCATATTATTTAATAATTCACTATTTTTTATATAATTGTAATTATAGTTCTTTTTGACATCTTACCATTATAAATTTAAATGGAGGTTTATTTTCCACATTCTTATGTGGCTCAACAATTTCCGAAAATTCTATCAGTCCATATTTTCCGAATTCCTGTTTTATCGAGTCAGAATTATAAAAAAACATTTTTATCCCTTCCATTATCTCGAAATAGTCTTTACCCAGTTGTTTGCCTTTTCCAAACATTGGGGCTTCTTTTGAAATAGTAGTAAAAATCATATATCCGTTTGGCTTTAACTGATTATAGCAATCTTTAATAAACTTATCTCTCTCATGATTATTCAATAAGTGAATAAGTGCATAACAAAATATACCGTCATAAAGTTTGTTATCAAAAGGCATATCAGTTACTGAACCATGAAAAATACTAATATTAAGCCCATTTTGCCTCGCCAAATCAACGGCTGTTTTTGAAATCTCAATACCCGTTACATTTATTTCGTTGTCAATAAAAACCTTTGCATTTCTGCCATATCCAATACCTGGTATCAATATGTCCTTAATATTCTTTTCAAGGAAAAAGTCCTTTGTTAAGATTGCGGAGTCTGAAGGTTCAAATCCCCACATCATTTGATTTTCTATAAAACTTGATTCCCAGAATTCTGTCATACCTCTATCTCCTTTATATTTTATTTTAAGTATATGTTATTTACTTCGTATTTTCTAACTTTTACATAAAATTAATTGATTTACGTTCATACATTTTAACTTATTATTCTTCAAATAAAAGCATCTCTAACATTTTTTCAGGTCTATCAAGAAAGGCTTTTGTAATCTTATAATGTTCAGTATCCTTGTACTTCACTTCTTTTATTCCATCACTTAATTCATAAATTATTGAATCTGGATAAGACATTATTATAGGAGAATGAGTAGCTATTATAAATTGAGACTTCTTCTGTATTAATTTATTCATTATAACAATCAGGGACATTTGTTTTGAAGGTGACAATGCTGCTTCTGGTTCGTCTAAAATATATAAACCATTTCCACTAAATCTATTCCCAATAACTGATAAAAAAGATTCCCCATGAGATTGTAAATGTAGTGAAATACCTCCATATGAACTAGAAGCATCTATCTCATCTATATTTGTTGCTACATTATAAAAGCTTTCTGCTCTCAAGAAAAAACCATCATTAGGTCTTTTGACCCCTTTAACTAATTTAAGATTCCTATATAAATCTGAATGAGTATCTTTTGTTGAAAAGTTAAAATTTCTTGTTCCACCTTCTGGGTTAAATCCATATGCCACCGCAATAGCCTCAAGTATTGTTGATTTACCCGTACCATTTTCTCCTACTATATATGTTACTTTTGGATGAAATTCCAACATAGATAAATCCTTTACGGCTGATAAGCAATATGGATATTTAGAAAATGAATGTATTTTTTCTCTACATAATTTAACGCATCTTAAATATTGATTATATTTCACTGAATCCATTTGTTACACCTCCAAGTTACCTTAACTTATAATTTATTTTTATTGCACCATAACGTCCCTTACTACTTCTATAAATATCTAGAATAGAGGATTTAATCTGTTTATTTTGAATACTTCATGTACTCTGGCTGCGCCTGGAATTTTTATAAAAAGAACTTCTTGATACATTAAAAACCTCACACATTAACTTAATACCATAATTATTTTTGTTATTTTTAATAAACTTATATAATATATTTAATTTTTCTTTGCAAATATGGCCATAGCTTTTTTAATATATCATTTTCTTCTTCCAACCTGGTCATCTTTTTCATCAATGCCTGATAATCAGCTGTCGTAATAGTTTTGTTATTATCTATCTGTATAGGTGTTGATTTTTAACCCATGATTTATTGTTGATTTAGATGTGCCATATTCGCTATTTAATTCACTTAAAGATTTACCTGATTTATAAAGTTCTACTATTGTATTTTTAAAATCTTCTGTGTATCTTTTGGACTTATTTAACATATTTGTAGACACTCCTTTTCTTTTATTTTATATTGTTCCAATTTTTGTGTCTACATTTTTATACTAGCACCACTACGTATAAACTAAAATATTAGCCATCACATGTGATATATGGTTTAAATAATAAAGATATAATGTAGATTTCTTAATAAACAATCCTACATTTATGCTATAATAACTTTAACACGCAAATTTGAGCTATTGTATATAAGAGAAAGAAGTGAATACTATTGAACAGTGTAATATGTGAACGTAGAATATATGATCGTAAACTTAATACACATGCTCATTCATATGCGCAATTAATTTTACCCATTCACGGAATTCTTTATATAGAAACCGATCATAAAAAACTAACATTAAAAGATGAACACTTATTCTTTCTTCCTCCAGATTGTAAACATACCTTTAGTGCTGATAAAGGTAACGAGTTCTTAGTTTTAGATATTTCTACTAATATAATTAAAAAATCCGATATAAAAAAGCTGATAGGTGGAAAGGAAATCCTATTTGATGATAAGTGGAAAGCTATAAGATATTTATTCCTAAATGAGGCTAACAATAAGAAAAGTTCTAGTTCCATTACTAACCTATTCCTCTATTGTTATGACTTTATTACAAATGAAAATATTCCTGATTCTATAAAATATATAAATGAACATTTCGCTGAAGATATAGATTTGAAAAAATTAGCAGTTATTGAACATTATAATATCAGTTATTATACCGAATGGTTTAAAAATAAAATGAAAGTTTCACCTGTTGACTACATACAAAATCTAAGAGTAAGAAAAGCAAAAGAACTTCTTTTAAATTCAAATTTATCAATATTACAAATTTCACAAATGGTAGGTTATGATTACAATTCATCATTTACTAGAGTATTTAAGTATTTAGAAAAAGTAGCCCCTTCAGAGTTTAGAAAAAAATCTAAAAATAGGCTAAAAACTAACTAAGTTTAAGAGAAGACTTATCTAACTAAAAAACTATAATAATATTTATAGAACTATGTTTAATAGTTCTTTATTTTTTAATAGTTTAGTGGGGGATGAAATTGATTATTAAGTTATTTAAAGCAAAAAAATTCAATGCATATATCAATTTAGCTCTTTGCGTATTATTATGGGGTTCCATACCCGTGGCAACAAAAAAGATTTTGGTAGAGCTAGATAATTTGCAAACTTTGTTCTATTCAACCATTTTATCAACACTAGTACTTGGTTTAATATTGATATCTCAAAAGAAAACTGGAGATTTAAAAAAATATAATAAGAATCAATATGGATCAATGATTTTTCTTGGATTTCTCGGCAATTATATGTACTATGTTTTTTTATACGGGGCACTAAGTAGAACAACAGCTTCTGAAGGTTTTATATTATCTTACACTTGGCCTATATTAGTACTTATATTGTCTTTTATCATACTCAAAGATAAGATCACTTTGCAAAAATTAGTTGGAATCCTTATTAGTTTCCTTGGCATTATTATCATAACTACTAAAGGGAATATTTCAGCCTTCAATTTAACAAACTTACAAGGAGATATACTCGCACTAATTCGTTAATAGTATATCTTATATATTTTGGTTCAAGGCTTTAGAAGGCGGAGAAACTCATATAGTTTCAAATTTACTATACTTAACTCCATTTATATCCTTAATCTATATTTTAATATTTTTGAATGAGAGAATATTGATAAGTGCAGTAGTAGGTATTACAGTTATAGTTTTGGGAGTTCTATTTCAATATATTAAAATTAATAAATACAAAGGAGCTTGATTATATTATGGTAAATGTTATAATTTGCGAAGAATTAAAGAAAATTTGTCCTGAAATGACACTAGGCTGTATACAAGCGCATGTAGATGTAGAAAACAGCAGTGATAGTTTATGGAAAGAAATTAACGATTATTGTGAAGTTTTAAAGAAAGAAATTCATATAGAAGAACTAGCATCACTACCTAGAATTAAAGAAGGAAGAGAAATATATAAAAAACTAGGTAAAGTACCTAGTAAATATAGATTATCTTCAGAAGCATTAATAAGAAGGATATTGCAGGGAAAAGGAGTCTATAAAATAAACAACATTGTAGACATTAATAATCTAATATCATTGAAATCAAAGTTTCCTATAGGTTCATATAATATTGAAAACTTACATAACCCAATTTCTTTAATGATAGGTAAAAAAGACGGTCAATACAAAGGAATCGGTAAAGGGCAAATAAATATAGAAAACCTTCCAGTATTAACTGATTATATCGGTAGTTTTGGAAGCCCAACAAGTGATTCTGAGAGAGCTATGATAACAAGTAATGCCAGTGAAATATTAATGTGTATTTATTCCTTTAGTGGTAAAACTGATATTAATGAATATTTAAAGTATAGTAAAGAACTTTTAAAAAAATATGCAAATGGAAAAGATATTGAAATTGAAATAATTAAGTAATATTTAAAAATACGGCCTAATACCATCAGCTGTATTACACAGGTAAAAACTCTTTTCTTTCTTCTCTACTTACAAATACATATATTAAATTACTTTTATATGGATAATTAGCAAAAAGGGTACTTACCTTCTGGATTAACAATTACCCCTAATTGCTATTGTTTTAAACATTTTGAAATACTAAATATCAAAATAAAATAGTAATATTTAAATTCTGCATAAATACTTCTTTAAATATACAATGCTAAAATATACTATAGTAAAATTAATATTATCTATAGTATATTTTAGATTAATTTTTATAGATTATACGCACTTTCAAATCCAGTTTCCATTGCATTTCGTATTCTTCCAGGCTTTTCAGCATCTCCTATTACCCTTACTGTATAAAAGTTTGACTTTATTTCATCTATAAGCTCTTTGTTTGGACTTGTCCCTAATGATATGATTATATAATCAAAATCATATTCTTTTATTTCTCCATGAGGAAGTATTTCAAATATCACTGTATTATTTCTTATGCTGATTAATTTATGATTTGTAATCATTTCTACATTGTGTTTTTTTAACCTTCCCTGAACATCTGTTAAATTTTGAAAAAATACGCCCTCACCTATGTTATCTCCCATCTCAAATACAGTTACATCATTATTCTTTGATGCTAAAAATTCTGCAGTTTCAAGTCCTGTCATTCCTGAACCTATTACTGCTACTTTTTTATTATAAATTTCTGTTTTCCCTGATAATACATCCACAATAGTGAATACATTTTTTCCATGAATACCATTTATGGACTCAGGAATTATAGGACTTGAGCCTTCTGCCACAAATACAGCATAAGGACTTAGTTTCTTAATTTCATCAATGGTAGGTATTTTATTAAGCCTTATTTCCACTCCCAACTTATGGACTTGTAATTGCAAATAATTTATAAGCCATGATATTTTTTCTTTCTTAGGAGGTTTATTTGCCAGATTAAGTTGACCACCTATCCTATCTGATTTCTCAAATATTATAGGTTTGAATTTTCTCATGGCAAGTACCCTTGCGGCTTCAAGTCCCGAAGGACCTGCTCCCAATATTACTACCACTCTTCCATCTCCATTTTTTTTCATATTACAATACTCAAATTCTTTTCCTGCCTGAATATTTATACTACACTCTACAGGATTACCTGTAGCTACTCCACTAAACAAGGTTTCTATACAGTGAAGGCAGGATATACATAACCTGGATTCATAAGCACGGTTTTCTCTTGCTTTATTAGACCATTCAGGGTCTGCAAAATGAAGTCTTGCAGAACCCACAAAATCTGTACGGCCTTCTCCTATTATTTTATCTGCATAAGCTGCTTCTCTAATCACTGCTGCTGATATTACAGGAATATTAATTGATTTCTTTATTTCTTCTGCAAGGTACAGCTTCCACCCTTGAGAAAAAGATATAGGTTCCCAGGATACATTCATGGTTTCATAAATACCTGCACTTACATCTATTGCATCAACCCCTATTTTCTCTAGATGTTTTGCAATTTTAATTCCATCTTTCAAAAGTATTCCATCTTCAACACCATTAGTTCTTAAAAATTCATCTACGGACAGCCTTGCTATAACCGGATAATCTTGTCCACATTTTTCTCTTATTCCTATAACTATTTCTTCAATAAATCTCATTCTATTTTCAAAGCTTCCACCGTATTTATCAGTTCTTTTATTTGTATAAGGACTTAAAAATTGATTGATCAAATATCCATGAGCACCGTGTATTTCAACCCCATCAATACCCGCTGCCCTAACTCTACAGGCGGCATTTATGAAATCCTGTACTAATCCTTCTGCTTCTTTTGTAGTCATTTCCCTTGTTTCCTGGTGTACCACATTACATTGAGTTCTACTTGGTGCCATCATTGGCTTGTTACCGTTTACCTCACAAAAACCCTGTCTTCCCGGATGGTGAAGCTGAATAAATATTTTGCCTCCATTTTCATGTACAGCATCAGCCAGCTTTTTAAGTCCAGGTATATATTTATCATGAGCAGCAGATAATTGCTGTCTGTCAGCTACTCCATTTTCATCATTTACCCTTGTTACCTCTGTGATTATAAGTCCAATGCCACCTTTTGCCCTTTCAACATAAAAGGCAATCATCTCATCTGATACAGTAGCATCCTTATTATTTAGGCAATTTTCCATAGGTGTCATTACTATTCTATTTTTTAATTCTAAACCTCCAATTTTACCTTTGGAAAATAAGTTTTTATATATACTTTGTTCCTCAGAATTTTTCATATCTTTCATTATATTTTTTACCGTGTCTTGAATTTTATTCATATAAAGATCATCCATAAAATTATCTCCTCTTCTTATTTAGTGTACAAGTGTTATAAGCCTCTTACCATAACTTTTATATATACACCTCCTACAGTTGGATTTGCTTACATATAATTTACTATATAATATTACAAACTACATTTTTAGTAATCACTGTGTTAGCAATACATAAAATACTATAGATACTATTTTATTGTCTGTATTTCTTTCGTTGTCTTAAAATAGGTTCCCACAGAGACCCCCTCTAAAATAGAATAAATATAATTGGGATAAGCACCGTTGACAATGAACATTTCGCAGCCATAAGGTGTCACCAATTCTGCTGCATGAATTTTAGTAATCATGCCACCAGTACCCCTTGCGGTTCCACTTCCTCCTGCCAATTTTTTAATGTGTTCGTCGATACATGATACCTGTTGGATTAACTCTGCGTTCTGATTTTCTCTCGGATCTTGCTCATAGAACCCATCAATATCCGAAAGCAAAATCAATTTATCAGCACCGCATAAAAGTGCAACATGAGCCGATAACGTATCATTATCTCCAAACAGCTTGTCAGCCGATTCGATTTCTTGATAGCTAACAGAATCGTTTTCATTGACAATCGGTATAATACCATGCTCCAACAAAGTTAAAAAAGTACGGAGCAAGTTTTGACGCCGTTTTTCACAGCACATATCTTCCTCGTCCAATAAGATTTGAGCAGCAACCCTGCCATATTCGTTGAACAGCTTATCATAGATATGCATTAACTCACATTGGCCAACAGCGGCGGCAGCTTGAGTCAAATTTAATTCTTTCGGGCGGGCGGGAAGCCCCATTTTTTCATAGCCTACTGTAATAGCTGCCGAAGTGACAAGTACGACTTCAACTCCTTTTGCCATGATGTCTGATAAAACCCGAACCAAATGCTCAATGTTACGTAAATCTATTTTTCCATTTTCACTGGTTAATGTCGAAGTTCCAACTTTAACTACAATTCTGGATTTCATGTTCTGCGCCTGCTTTCTTTTCTGTTGTATTCTTTCTCACATTAGTATATAATGAAAAATGTATTAAGTAAAACGACATTTCTTAAATTTTAAGTTGAGAATTTCTCATATATAGGAGAGTGTATTATGGATCTAAAAAAATATAAAGTTTTTCTAACATCAATCGATTTGGGAAGTTTCACCAAGGCCGCCGCACAGCTTGACTATACACCTTCCGGTGTTACGCACATGATGAACGCATTAGAAGATGAATTGGGATTTAATATCCTAACAAGAGGCAAAAAAGGTGTTCAGCTAACTGAAAACGGCGAACGTCTTGTGCCAATTCTGCGTGAGCTGCTGCGTTTAGAGGAGGATTTTTCCCAAACTGTTTCCGAAATCAAAGGATTGAACACAGGAACAATTCACATTGGAAGCTATTCTAGTATTGCAGTACATTGGCTGCCGAGAATTATTAAAAATTTTCAAAGCGATTATCCAAATATTCGTATTAAGTTAATGGAGGGTATCCGGCAGGAGGTAGTCACATGGCTGGAAGAGCGAAAAATAGACTTGGGATTTATGAGTTATCAGCCAAATATGAAATTTGATTGGATCCCTTTGCGAGATGATCCCATGTTAGCTGTGCTCCCATTGGATCACCCTTTGGCAAAAGAAAATGCGTACCCACTTAAGAATTGTGAATCAGAGAATTTTATTATGCCTGCCTGCGGATATGATTACGATGTAGTCCAATTATTCCGTAATGATAAAATTTCACCTAAAATCCGTTATAAAACTTTTGAGAATTATGCTGCCCTCTCAATGATTGAATGTGGCCTCGGTATGAGTGTGATGAATGAGTTGATTACGAAAGGGCGTGTCTGTAATGTTGCAAAGCTCCCATTGCAACCAGAAAGGTATATTTCTCTTGGCATCGCTGTACCTAACACAGATAAACTTTCACCAGCAACAAAAAAATTCATAATGTATTCTGAAAAACAGCTTTTATAGCTTTTTAAGACATAGTAAGATTGGTTTTTTTCTGATGTTTTGGATAATCTATAAAACAGCAAGCATGGCAGCTATGGCTACTAAAGCTTCCCCTCATAGGAGACACTTCAAAATGTTACTCTGTTATTCTTAAATATGAGCATTCGTTTAAATATAATTATTGCTTAATAATTCATCTTTTGAGACAATATTCTTATGTAGATAAAGAGGTCTACGTCCACCCCCATAAGACTTTTTGACTTCGTTAAAGATCGGGCGTTTGTCATTTCCAAGTCTTATTGTATTGCCCCCTTTATTTAGAAGCGTCATTATAATCCATTCACAATAAATTCCGGTCTTTCACCTTTCAAAGCTTTTGCCACATTGTTCCAGACAAAGGCATGGGCCCGGCGGAAAAAGCTCGTCGTGATACCACCTATATGAGGTGAAAAAATAATCCGCTCCGCATATTTTCCCGGAAGATTCAGTAGAACATTATCCTTGGTGGTCGGTTCCGGATAAACCGTATCCAAGCCTGCCCCGCTGATTTGTTCAGAAACTATGGCATTATACAATGCTTGGTTATCCACAATTTCTCCCCGCGCAGTATTAATAAGATAAGAACTATGCTTCATGTGGGATAAAAATTCAGTGTTGACCATACCAGTAGTTTCCGGAGTCACTGGACAATGAATACTAACAATATCGCAGCTACTAATTAGTTCCTTTCTTCCTAAATAGGAAACTTGAAATTCCTTTTCCACATAATGCGACTTCGGCCGTTTCGTATAGTAAAAAATTTTGCAACCGAATGGAGCCAACCGTTTTGCCGTCGCCTTGGCAATATCGCCGAATCCAATAAGGCCAATTCTACAGTCACCCAGTTCTGTGATACCTTCCAGCATCAAATGTTCCTTTAATTCGATTTGATAACCTTCACGTTCAATTCGATCAGCGATAACCATGCTTCGGAGTAGTGCCAGCATAAGGAGGATGGTTTGTTCTGCTACAGAACTTGCATTTGCACCTTTACAATTGCAGACATATATACCTCTTTGCTTTGCCGCCCGACAATCGATTCCGTTATAGGCAACTCCTTCTGACTGTATAATCTTGAGGTTCGGCATCTGAACAATTATTTTTTCGGGTAGTTTTGCAATAGCATCAATAATGATTGCATTGACATTCTTTGCTTGGTCCAAAATTTCTGTCTGAGAATAGTCTCTTGGTATATAGACTTTTTCGCAGTCTTGTACGAATTTTATATTTGGCATATATTTCAGATATCGGTCTTTGCTTCCAATAATTAATATTTTCACGAATTTTCCCCCTTTATACTTGATATTACTCATGATTAAAAAATTAAACATTGTTCTTAACAGCTTGTTGAGAATATATAAGAAAAACAGAAATCAGCATTAGACCTCAAGGCATCCTTGAAAGCACATATGTAAATTACCCTATATATAATTGCCATCTCGATATTTATGATATCTCCATACTCTACGAATAATCCATGCAACTCCTCATCAACCTTACTTATAAACTTATCTTGTACCTCCAGCAATGTACTCTCTTTAATTTTTTATGATTTTCATCTTTTTTACTTAATCCAAGTGAAATATCATTATGATATTGAATTTTTTACTTATTATATACCCTAATCTAGCTTTAATCACTTTCAGAGACAACTACTAAATGGTTTTTCATCTTAATTATATAATAATACTAACAATTGGATTTCTTTCATCACTATTTTACCACAAAAATGTTCCATAATTAAAAATAAAAAATGTTCTATAATACTACTTTACAACTAAAATAGAGCATTGAAACTAAAATTAACTACTAATTTAAAGTTTCAATACCCTATAACTCTTACAATATAAATACCTTTAAACCTTTATTATATAAGGCTTTCTAAGCACTCTTACAACCATTTATTTTACTTTAAACTTGATCTTGGATGTTTTACCTGAGCCTGTGCTGCTGCCAATCTTGCTACTGGAACTCTAAAAGGAGAACAAGAAACATAATCAAGCCCTACATTGTGGAAAAACTCTACTGAAGAAGGATCTCCTCCATGCTCTCCACATATGCCGAGATGTATATCCGGCCTTGTTTTCTTACCTAACTCTACAGACATTTCAACCAGCTTTCCTACTCCAATCTGATCTAATTTTTCAAAAGGATCGAACTCATACACTTTCTTTTCGTAATAATCATTTAGGAATTTGCCCGCATCATCTCTTGAGAATCCAAAAGTCATTTGAGTCAAATCATTAGTACCAAATGAAAAGAATTCCGCTTCTTTTGCTATTTCATCTGCTGTAATGGCAGCCCTAGGAATTTCTATCATGGTTCCAACTTTATACTTTAAATCTACGTTTTCTTTTTGTATTATTTCATCTGCTACTTTTACAACTATATCTTTAACATATTTTAACTCTTTTATTTCTCCTACAAGAGGTATCATTATTTCAGGTACTATATTATAGCCTTTTCTTTTCTTGACATCTATAGCAGCTTCAATTATGGCTCTAGTTTGCATCTCTGCTATTTCAGGATATGAAACAGTTAATCTACAGCCTCTATGTCCCATCATAGGATTAAATTCATGTAATGAGTCTATGGTGTCTTTCAACTCCTGAAAACTTATACCCATGTCCTGTGCTAGATTTTTTATATCCTCAGTTTCAGTTGGTAGAAATTCATGTAGTGGTGGATCTAAAAATCTAATTGTTACAGGTTTATCTTCCATAGCTTCATATATTCCAATAAAGTCTCCCTTTTGTCTTGGAAGCAGTTTACTTAATGCCTTTCTTCTTTGTTCTTCTGTTTTTGACACTATCATTTCCCTTACTTCCGATATTCTGTCTTCATCAAAAAACATATGCTCTGTCCTGCAAAGCCCTATTCCTTCAGCTCCAAATTCAATGGCCTGTTTAGCATCCCTTGGTGTATCCGCATTTGTCCTAACCTTTAAATACCTTATATTATCTGCCCATTCCATAAAAATTTCAAAATATCCAGATATCTCAGGTGATACTGTTTTTATAGATTCTCCATATACATTTCCGGTACTTCCATCTAATGATATGTAGTCTCCCTCTTTATAAACTTTATTGAGGCTGCGGAGGCTTTTGGTACTCTCATCTATGATTAGGCCGCCACATCCAGCTACACAACAGATTCCCATACCTCTGGCTACAACAGCAGCATGAGATGTCATTCCTCCCCTAATGGTAAGTATTCCTTCTGAAGCTGCCATTCCTTCAATATCCTCTGGAGATGTTTCAAGTCTTACAAGTATTACTTTTTCACCTTCATCATGGTGCCTTTTGGCATCTTCTGCTGTAAAATATATTTTGCCACAAGCAGCTCCCGGAGATGCTGGAAGCCCTTTAGCTATTACAGTTGCCTTTTTCAATTCCTCACTGTGAAAATTAGGATGAAGCAGGGTATCCAATTGTCTAGGCTCCACTTTAAGTATGGCTTCTTCTTTAGTAATAAGACCTTCTTCTACCATATCCACTGCTATTTTAAGAGCAGACTGAGCTGTTCTTTTTCCATTTCTGGTCTGAAGGAAATACAAAGTACCCTGTTCTATGGTGAACTCCATATCCTGCATATCCTTATAGTGGTTTTCCAACTTTTGAGCTATATCCATAAACTCTGAATAACACTCTGGAAGATCCTCTTTCAACTTAGTTATAGGTTCCGGCGTTCTTATACCTGCAACTACATCTTCTCCCTGTGCATTTATAAGATATTCCCCAAATATGGATTTTTCTCCAGTAGCAGGATTTCTTGTAAATGCAACTCCCGTACCTGAAGTTTCTCCCATATTTCCAAATACCATGGATTGAACATTTACTGCAGTTCCCCATTTGCCTGAAATATCATTAAGTCTTCTATAAACTACGGCTCTTGGATTTTCCCAAGAGTCAAAAACAGCTGTAACAGACTGAATTAACTGCTGCTCAGGTTCTTGTGGAAAATCTTTTCCTATTTCATCTCTATAAAGCTCTTTAAACTTTTTAATTATATTAATTAAATCAGATGAATCTAAATCCTTATCAAACTCAACACCTTTTGCATTCTTGGTATCTTCTAGTATATCCTCAAATTTCCTCTTCTCAATACCTTTGACTACATCGGAAAACATCTGAATAAATCTTCTATAAGAATCGTAAGCAAATCTTTCATTGCCAGTTAACTTAGCCAAACCTTTTACAGTATCATCATTTAACCCCAAATTCAATATAGTATCCATCATTCCAGGCATAGAAACCCTGGCTCCCGATCTTACTGAAACTAAAAGAGGATTTTCTACACTGCCAAATTTTTTACCTGTGATCTCCTCTATACCTTTCAACGAGGCATAAATTTGATCTATAATATATGATGATATTACTTTTCCATCTTCATAATACTTAATGCATGCTTCTGTAGATATAGTAAATCCAGCGGGAACAGGTATTCCCAAATTTGTCATTTCAGCTAAATTAGCTCCTTTGCCTCCCAACAAATTTTTCATACTGGCATTTCCTTCATTAAAGAGATACACATACTTTTTATTTTCCATAGGACACATTCTCCTTTATTTGCAAGATTTTACATATATTTTTTATAAATATGAGCAGATATTAAACTGCTCATTGACTCTATTTATTTTCCCCTATTTTTACAAAAAGTCTTGTTATATTTGTCTTTGAAACTTTTCCTATAATTTTAAGAATTTCATTATTTGATTCATCATAGGATCTCTCTACCACGGGAAGGCTATCAACCTCATGTTCCATTATCTTCTGAGCTGCCAGATACGCAGCATCTTCTTTTTCTACAAATACAATATTAGGCATTCTAGTCATTATTATACCCACTGGTATTTTATGCATATCACTACTTCCTATAGCTATCTTTAAAAAATCCTTTCTTGAAACAGCTCCTGTAAGAACCCCTTTATTCTCTATAAATAAAGTTCCTACATCATTTAAAAATAAGTATACTATAGCATCATACACTGTAGTATTTTCATCCAGCATTACAGGCTTTGACATTATATCCTTTACCTTTATATTCATAATATAGTCATATATTAAACTGTATGAAGGTTTTTTAGAATATATATATCCCACCTTAGGTTTTGCCTCTAATATACCTGTCATAGTAAGTATAGCTAAATCTGGTCTGAGCGCTGCTCTTGTAACATTTAATTTATTTGCAAGCTGTTCACTGGTTATAGGTGCATGTTCCTTTACTAATTCTATTATTTTCTCTTGCCTTGATGATAGTTTAATGATGTCCACCCTCTCTCTCTATAGTAAATTAAATAATTGTGCAAACATTTACTAAGAGGAATTTAGTATAAGTTCCCAAAGTTAATTTCCTATAGTCATTATACCATATATATGTGGGTGAATAGTATATGATTTCATTCTTTACTGAAAATTGTCATTATAATTAAAACTATTACTATCCATATTTACACAAACAATAGTCTTTAATACAGCTGTCTTTGATTATATGTTATAAACATAATATTTACTCTTTGTGTTCCTCATTATCCCCGCCATACTCTTTTTCTTCCTCATCTATATCATCGAATTTTACAGTATATTTATATGTGTTCTTATCCTCTTCTTTTTCTTTATTGGAGAATTTATCCTTAACTGAAGAGGCTGCATCATATACCTTATCTTTCATATCATTTACTGTATTTTTAACTCCATTTTTTATTATCTTATTTACTATCTCTACTGTTCCATCATCTCTAGTTATTTCTATAGTTACCTTAGTAATTACAGCAGTTAATATACCTATAGCTATAAGTGGTGGCCATACAAGAGCCGTTAATGTTGCAGCAATACCTGCATTTACAGGAATATCTACTACTACTCTGTCATCTTTTTTTATTTTTATCCTATTTACATTTCCCTTATTCACTAGATCTTTTATCCATTGTAGAAATTCATCTTTTGTTGTATACAAATTATCTTTATAAGATTTTTTATTTTGTTCTATATATATAAGTGCATCAACTACATTGGCATCACAAAATTCCAATGCCTCCTTTGCCTCGGAATAAGTCACTCCAGTTCTTTCTCTTATAATATCAATTTTTTCTAATGTTACTTCACTCATATTTTTCTCTCCTTTTTTAGACTTTATTCTTTTCAAAACTTATAAGATTCCTTAAAATATCTAAACTTTTAGGTTTCCTAAAATAATTTTGAGAAATAATAAGTGTCAAAACTTTATATAATTCTTCTTTCACCTCTTTAGTTAAAACAACCTTATACACATTTTCCATAGAAATACTAGACAGATACTTTAATGCACTACAGGTAGAGTAACTTATATGCATACTGTTTTCTTTGTCACATTCTCTGCAGATCCCTCCTAAATACTGGAGGTGCAGATACTCAAAAGATGTTATTTTTTTTCTGCATAAAGCACAATAGTCAAAATTAAGTCCATATCCTGTAGTCTTTAAAATTTTCAATTCAAAAGTTCTTGCTAATGTCTCAATATCTACTGCGTGACTTCTTATAAGATAAAAAGAAGTAGCCAAATACCTAAAAAGTTCTCTGCTACTCTCCCCATCATCCATTGCTATATCTGTAAGTTCACAAAAATACGAAGCATAAGTTAAATCATTTAAGTCATTTAATAAATGTTGAAATGAGTCTATTAAACTACTTTCATTTATAACATACAAACTTTTCCCTTTATAAACCACATAATCTCCATAGCAAAACTGAAGAGTAGTAGAAAATAGCGGACTTCTGCTCTTTTTAGAACCTTTAGCTATAGTAGATATTTTACCAAGTTTTTCAGTAAAAAGCCATACTAACTTATCTGATTCTTTTATATCCTGCGTCTTTATAATTATAGCCCTAGTTTTAAATATAGCCAGAAAATCATCCCCCACTTTATTTAGTATATCCCTTATTCTAAAATAAATTTCTATATTAATTTATTTATATCCTAACTCCTTTAACAGCCTATCACTATCTCTCCATTCCTTTTTAACCTTAACCCAAACCTCTAAATAAACCTTTGAATCTAAAAATTTTTCAATATCTTCTCTGGCATAAGTAGATATTTTTTTTAGCATAGCTCCTTTTTTTCCTATTATTATTCCCTTATGAGATTCTTTTTCACAAAGTATAGTAGCCTCTATATTATACAATCCCTTGGAATTTTTTTTCATAGAGAGTATATCCACAGCTATGCCATGAGGAACTTCTTTTGAAAGAAGTCTAAGTGCTTTTTCTCTTATAATCTCGCTTACTACGAATTTTTCCTGTTTATCTGTAATCATATCATCCGGATAATATTTAGGTCCTTCCGGCATATACTTTACCATAAGTTCTACAAGTTCCTTCACATTTTTTTGCTTTAATGCAGATATTGGTATAATCTCAGCAAAATCAAAAATCTCCGAATAATTTTTTAAAGTCTGAGCTACTTTTTCCTGTGGATTTTCATCTATCTTATTTACCACTAAAAATACAGGTATATTTTCCTTTTTAAGTTGTTCTAAAATATATCTATCTCCTTTTCCAACTTCTACATCAGGAGTTATTAAAAAGAGTATTAAATCCACATCCTTCACAGAACTTTCCGCAACTTTTACCATATAATTTCCCAGCTTATGCTTAGGTTTATGTATGCCCGGTGTATCTACAAAGATCAACTGAAAATCATCCCTAGTTAAAATAGTCTGTATACTATTCCTGGTAGTCTGTGGTTTACAAGATACAATAGACAGTTTTTCTCCCATAATACTGTTTAACAATGTAGATTTTCCTACATTAGGTCTTCCTATGATTGTAATAAATCCTGATTTAATCATAAACTTTCTCCCTATTTTCCAAATGTTTTTTTATAAATGCATAGGGTAAAATTTCTTCTAACTTTTTTACCATATACTCATTTTCATTTTTTACTATTATGATTTCCATATCTTCCCGTGCAAACTCTGAAATTACCTGTCTGCATATACCACAGGGATAAGTATATTCTTTATTTGATCCTGCTATTGCAATAGCCCTTAAATCCCTATGTCCTTCTGAGACAGCCTTAAATACGGCAGTTCTCTCTGCACAGTTAGTGGCTCCATAAGAGACATTTTCTATATTGCAGCCTGTATATATATTTCCATCTCCTGTTAGTACAGCTGCTCCAACTCTGAATTTGGAATAAGGAGCATAGGCAAGTTTTTTCGCATCCACAGCTTTAGAAATCAATTTTTTATAATCCATATCATTCCCCCTGAAAATATAGACTTTCCGATTAAATAGACTCTTCTATCCAAATATTCTAAAAAGAAAAGCTGTTACTAAGGTTCCAAATATCCCTCCATAAATCACCTCCATTACAGAATGTGCTTCCGAATCTACCCTGCTCTGTGCCACTATAAAAGCTAAAAGATAGCTTAAAATAACTACTGCTAACTCTCCCGTTATTAAAGCAATGGTAGTAGCTATGGAAAAAGCTAGAGCACTGTGTCCGCTTGGCATACCTCCTTTAAGGGGAGTACCCTCTCCAAATATGGCTTTTATACCTATAGTAGCTATACATACAACTGTTAATATTATAAATATAGTATAAGGACTTGTACTTCTAACTTTCTTTATAACTATAAAATTCATATACTCTAGTTTATCTCCAAATACTATAAAACCCACAGCTATAGCATTTACTGCAGTAATAAGTACCGCCCCTGCCGCTGCATTTTTTGATATTTTGGCCAGTGGATGATAATAGTTGGTGGTTGCATCTATTGCGAATTCTACTGCGGTATTAAAGAGTTCAGCCATAATAACCATGCTTATGGTTATTATTACAGCTAGTATTTCTGCCTTGCTTAGGTCATAAAAGAAGCATATAATCAACACTAAAAGAGCTACTGTCATGTGTATTCTCATATTTCTCTGGGTTCTAACAGAATATATTATTCCCTCAATAGCATAGTTAAAACTGTCCAATAACTTTTTTACCTTCATGACTACTCCTCATTTTATCAAATTAAAATTTACATAGTGTTCATAATTACAATTTAGCTTTCTTAAGAATATATTCTTCTCTTTCCCTCATGATTTTTTTATCGCTATCCTCTGTATGATCATACCCTAAAAGATGGAGAACTGAATGCACTATTAAATAACAAGTTTCTCTAAAAAACGAATGTCCAAATTCCCTGCTTTGTTCTTCGCATTTTTCAAGAGATACAACAATGTCTCCAAGTACTAAATTTCCATCATTCATATCATATTCAGGAAATTTATAATTTAAGTAAACCTCTTTAAATACTTTGCTCTCTGGATACTCCAGCATAGGAAAGGATAAAACATCAGTTACTCTATCTATATTTCTATTTTCTCTATTTATATCTTTTATATTCTCATTATCTACAAATACAACACTTATTTCACAGGGAAAATTCACTTTCTCTTC